>NZ_JBDNJQ010000012.1:0-91611 GCF_051172895.1 Nostoc sp. CALU 1950
GTTGAGGCGTTGGGTTTTGTCTCAGTTGAGGCGTTGGGTTTTGTCTCAGTTGAGGTGTCGGGTTTTGTCTCAGTTGAGGTGTCGGGTTTTGTCTCAGTTGAGGCGTTGGGTTTTGTCTCAGTTGAGGCGTTGGGTTTTGTCTCAGTTGAGGTGTCGGGTGTAGGAGCTAGCTTCATTTCAAATACTCCCTCGCCTTTTATCGGTGGCTGTGCTTCCAAAGCCTCAACAGTTTCGGCTTGAACACTTGTGATTGCAGGATCAGGTGTAGGTACAGGATTTTGCCTGTTCAAATCAAGTTCTCGAACCAGTTGGCTCGTTTCATAAAAATTTCTTAGATCAAAATCATATAACCTATCAAATTTCCCTTTAACTATAATCACCATTTGCCCTGCTTCCAACACCTGAGTTTCAGAAGCTTCCTTGTTAGAAACTTCAATGCCGCTATTTGTTAGCGCACCCACAATAGTGGTGTCTGTTTGTTGGTCGTAGCGCACAAATAATGCTGAACCACGAATTGCTGCTGCTGCATTTGGTGTTTGTATACGTGTTTGTCCTTGTCCTGGTGGGATGAGCAGCAACACAGTCCCATTTGACAGTTTAAAGTCACGAGTCTTCGGTAAAAATTGAAATAACGCCTGTTCTCCAACTCGTGCCAAAGAGCCATCATTGAAACGTAAATCTGCTAGGGAAGCTCTACCAGTTGACAACCCATCCCCAGGAGTCATTGCATCTAACTTGCGTGCAGGACGTTTCTTCAATTTATCTTTCGGTATCAGTTGTACGATGTTGCGGAGGTTCTGAATCTCTGCTCGCGTTAGAGGAGTTATGGCGCTTACCCGATTTGGCAAAGGCAGTACTATAACTGCCCATAAACTAATCACCAATAATGGAAACGATTTATAAAACATAGGTTAATAATTTTTGAGCTTCAACTAATACCAAAAAAATTATTTTTTAATCTAAATGCTAATTTTTATAGGATTTTTTAGGTAAACTTATTTGAATTTTTATTTACTTTCTAATAAATAGAGGAGATAATAAGTAAACTAGATAAATGCATGTTTGGTTTTTAAGAAAAATCAATATTATTTTATTACTTTTTTCTCTTCCCTGCTCCCTCTCTACGCAAGTAAGTTCAGGAATAAAATCAGATTACTAATATGTACTTAGTTGATTTAATTTCTCATTCTGAGAGTAACATTAGTGTGTAATAAAATCTGTAGCAGATTTAAAAATTAGTATTTGATATCAACAATTAAATAATGAGTACGTTACATATAATTCTCTCTAATCATTTCAGCCAAAGGGTTATCAGTTATGCAGGGCAATAAGTTGCGAGGGATTTTTTGTGAGATTACTCACTGGCTATATTTCATTAAATTTCAGCAGAAACTTGATCGGGGCATTTCAGTTTTACAAAATAATGTGGGAAAAAATCCGAAAAGCAACAATTTTAGTTTGTAGTTTCAGTATATACCTACAAGGCTAAAATAGATGCAGTCAATTGTCTATTCAGAATCGGAACTTCCGGTACAGCTTGTGGGTCTACATTTGCCAAACGCGATCAACGCGATCTAACCAGATGCGACTCCAAAACTGGAAAAATTTGTTTTTTTGTATTTTATTAGCATCCAGTGGTGGAAGCTGGTGTTGCATTAGAGTAGATGCGGCAGAATCTGCAAATACAGATATTTCGCGTCCGAACAGTTTAGTAAGCACACAGGTAAATTATCAACGGTTATGTCAGAAGTTGGAACAAGAGGCAATTAACTATTTGTGCAAGCAGTCGAGTGAGTCGCATTTTTTAGACTCTCAAATGCCGTTGAATCTGACACAGCAAGCACCAGAAATACCTCAAACTCCAGTCCAAACTGAAGAACTTGAAAATGCTCAAAGGCAAAATGAGCCGCCACAGCTAGAATCGCAGCCAAGTAATTTGCCAACATCTCCTTCAGACTCAAAAGAGCGACTATTAAAGACACCTGAGATAGATTATTCTCAAAGGCTAGAGAGGCTAATAGAACTGCTACGATCGCCAAAACAACCACCTGAGTCTGATAGCGATCGCGAATTGGGGTTGCGGGTGCGGTTACGACCCCTAGAACAGCAGCTACCACCCATAGAACAACCCATCATACCTAAAAATTTTAAACCAATAGGCTACCTACAGGGTCGTGTAGGCTACTTCCAGACGACTAATATTTTTTCCTCAGATGATAGTCCCATAGAAGATGGTTTAATTATTTCTGGACTGACACTAGCCTCTGCATATTTCCCTTTGACATCTAAGACTTATTTAAACGCCTCAATTGATGGCAATCTCATTCGTTACATAAATCAGTCACAATATCATTACAACCAGGTGAGATTAAATCTCAGTCTTTACCAGCATCTCTCCCAGCGGATGTACGGTGAAATCACTTGGAGCAATCAACACTTATTTTATGCCAACAACAGCGATCGCCTGGATGGCTTTAAAGCAGGCGATCGCTTTTTAAATGAGAATTCCCTGCAACTGTCTTTAGGAAGGCGAGATCCCTTAACTTCAAGATTAACCCTAGATAGCTTTTACGAATTGAGTGTAAATTTTGCTGACCCCCCAAGTCGTAATCGGATAATCAATACCTTTTGGGTGTCTCTGAACTACTACTTGCAAAAGCCTCTCCAGGTTGGCATTAACTACCAGGGTAACTTCTCAGACTTTACACAGCGCGATCGAGAAGACCAATTTCATCGGCTATTCGGGCACTTAAATTACCGAATATCCGATACTAGTAATCTGAATTTACAGGCTGGAGCAAGTTTGGGTAGTTCAACCGCCGAAAACATTGATTTTGATGGCTGGTTTTTCAGTATTAATTACAGTTTGCAATTAGGTAGGTTTTGAAATTTGTCATTTGTCATTTGTCATTAGTCATTTGTTAAAAACCAATGACTAATGACTACATATAACTAATCCAATCACTCCAACTGCCCGCATAAAGTTTACCTTTGGTAATATCAGCTAATTCTAAAGAAAGTAAATTTACGCAAGCAGTAACGCCAGATCCGCAATATACCAAGATTTCTTCGGCTGCTTGTAGCTTCTCCCACCGACGACGTTGTTCCTCTTGAGGAAGTAGGTAGCCGGAAGAATCTGTAACTTCTTGCCAAGGATAGTTGACTGCGCCGGGAATATGCCCAGCAATTTTATCAATTGGCTCTCGTTCTCCTCGGTAGCGATCGCTTTCTCTTGAATCTACCAATACTACCTCGTGGCTATCTTTCTGGCTTTTCACCGCTGTAATATCTACCACCTTTTCTGTTTGTACTTGAGCTACAAACGTACCTATTCGGGCGGGAGGAATAACATCTGTAACAGGATAACCAGCTTTTTGCCATCCAGCAAAGCCTCCATCCAGTACTGCTACTTGCTCATGTCCGAGATAGCGCAACAGCCACCACAGACGAGCCGCAAAGGCAAAGCGCGAATCATCATAAGCTACAACTAAAGTTTTTTGGTAATTTACCCCAATCGCCGCAAATTTCTTCGCTATATCATTAGAGTTAGGTAAAGGATGTCTTCCACCATGCTTACCCACTGGACTAGAAAGATCCTGATTCAAATCTAGGTAATATGACCCTTTTATATGACTTGTCTGGTACTGTTGTTGTCCTAGTTGTGGATCGGCTAAAGAAAAGCGACAATCCACAATAACGACTTGCGGATCATCTAGATGTTCAAACAGCCAAGTTGGCGAAACAACGAATTGGGAATTTGGCATTGGTCATTATTTAGTTTTTTTGTAAGATGTCAGACTTAAAAAATTTTACACCTAAGCTAACAGCAGATGGTTCTTTCACCTTTGTCTCTCAAGAGTTTGGTGAATCTTTTCACAGTCATTATGGAGCGCAGCAGGAGAGTTTTTCCAAGTTTGTGGAACCGACTCAACTGGCTATAGCAGCGCAAAAACCAGTTTTACGACTATTGGATATTTGTTATGGTCTAGGATATAACACGGCTGCTGCTTTGCAGACAATTTGGGCAGTGAATCCTAGTTGTTGTGTGGAAGTAATCGGTTTAGAACTAAATCCAGGTGTACCACAAGCTGCGATCGCTCATCGCTTGTTCGACAATTGGAACTGTAACTATATTGAAATGTTGCAAGAGCTAGCTTTTGAGCATCAAGTGGAAACACCTCGCCTAAAAGCGAAGCTACTAATTGGCGATGCTAGAACTACGATAAAGCTAGTACATCAATCGGGTTTTTGGGCAGATGCAATTTTCCTCGATCCCTTTTCACCACCTCAATGTCCTCAATTATGGACTGTTGAATTTATTAAACAGCTGTCATTGTGCTTACATCCAGATGGTTTATTAGCCACCTATTCTTGTGCTGCTGCTGTACGCATAGCGCTTTTATCTGCTGGCTTGATCATAGGTTCTACTCCACCCGTGGGAAGGCGATCGCCTGGTACTGTGGCATCGCACGCAAGAGATGGGGGAGCAGAAGTTAGTCCACCCAAAGAGTCTTCTCTGCCCCTCTCACAAATTGAAAAAGAACACTTGCTAACTCGTGCTGCCATTCCTTATCGCGATCCTCAATTGAGCGATCCAACCAAAGTCATAGTGATGCGGCGACAACAAGAGCAAGAAATCTCTTCGCTGGAACCTACCTCCTGTTGGCGAAAAAGGTGGCTATTAGGAAAACAAAGTAGAGATTTTTTGGGAAATACTTTGTAGTTCGGTTGTGATGTCTACGACGGGCTACACCTGAGCAACTACAAGTCTCATCTTTAATCCTTAATTCCACAAAAGTAAACATTTTTTGGAAAAATTTCTGATTTCTTTATTCACATACTCAGGCAACGAGTTTTTACAAAGAAAGGCAGAGGGCAGAGGGCAGAAGGAAAGAAGTATTAATAAAAACTTTAGTTGTGGGTCTAGCAGCCCATTAGTATAAAAAGATTTGTGTCGAGCGGAAAGTGCCACGAGACACAAGGCGTCCCAATACTGCTCGCTTTGTGCATTTTTAACTCGGAATTGGGTTTTGGGAAAAGGGTAAAGGTTAAAGGTTTTTTCTTTCCCCTTCCCCTTTTCCCCTTAACCGACAAGTATTGCAAGGCGTCCTTACTTCAATCCCACGTTTTTAAACGTGGGTT
This sequence comes from Nostoc sp. CALU 1950, assembly GCF_051172895.1. Lineage (NCBI taxonomy): Bacteria > Bacillati > Cyanobacteriota > Cyanophyceae > Nostocales > Nostocaceae > Nostoc > Nostoc sp. CALU 1950. The sequence continues at coordinate 5,143 of NZ_JBDNJQ010000012.1, forward strand.
CCCTTCTGCCTTCAGCCTCCTGCCTTCTGCCTTTTGAAAAGCCAAATAGCTTGTTTTTGTGGTAGTATTTAATATCACATTAGCATTGGCAGTAATTGAGTATTGCTATAACTAAGTAAGTAAAAATATGTATATATAATAATTACAATAAATATTTGACACTCAAAACCCGATATCTCAATAGAAATTGGTAAACTATAACGTTTTCTGACGCTGCTAGGTTAAATAATCTCCGTAAAAAACCTGATTTAACATTTATGAAAATTCATCATACTGGAATTAGGAGCAAAAAATTTGACAAAAAGATACACCTTGTTCGTAACATAAAAGATACATACTGCGAAAAACTCAGATAGGCAGTTTGATATCATACATAATCCCTATGAAAACTCTGGCTCAGATACAATCGAATATTAATTTTTTTTGAAATTTAACACTGTTAACTTGTGCAAAAACTTGGAGTGCCTTTGTGATTCAATGGAAATCCAACCATACAGGCTTTACAGAACAAATTGTTAGTGGGTCAAACCCTATTAACACAGTGAAGAGTATAGGTTTAAATAATACCGTAGGATCGCAAAATGCGGAGAGTTATTCTTTAGGCTTATCTCAAGGAGACCTTATGCTTGAAGATAGCCAAGCACTGTCTTCTTGGATAAAAGCTGATGTTAGTTGTGGTGATGATTCACTGGTTTCTAGAACACTACAAGCCAAAGGTTCTAAAGTGAATGGGTTTGATTTAGATCCGCCGAAGGTTTTAGTTGTTGACGATCATGCCGCCAGTCGGATGACTGCTGTTGCCCTCTTGGGGATGGAAGGATACGAAGTGATTGAGGCGGACAGTGGTTCCATTGTTGTGGGATTGGTAACTCAAAAACAACCAGATTTAATTTTGCTGGATGTGATGATGCCGGGAATGGATGGATTTGAAGTGTGCCAATTGCTTAAACAGGATGAGCAGACTAGACTAATCCCTGTGATTTTTATTACAGCGTTAAATGACAGGCGATCACGCATCCGGGGAATTGAAGTTGGTGCAGATGATTTTCTCACCAAACCCTTTGATCGAGTGGAACTGTCGGCGCGTGTAAAGTCTTTGGTGCGGCAAAAGCGTCTAAACGAAGATTTAGACCATGCCGAACAAGTACTGTTTTCCATTGCCATGTCCATTGAAAGTCGCGATCCCAATACGGGCAACCATTGTGAACGGCTAGTAAAACTGGGACAAGTTTTTGGTGAATACCTCGGCCTATCACGCTATCAAATTCGAGATTTAATGTGGGGTGGTTATCTCCACGATATCGGTAAGGTGGGTATCCCCGATGCAGTGCTACTGAAAAAAGGCGAACTCACCCCCGAAGACTGGCAGATCATGCAGCAGCACGTTTTGATTGGGGAAAAAATCTGCCAGCCACTACGCAGTATGCGGGGTGTAATTCCGATTATTCGTCATCACCACGAACGCTGGGATGGCTCAGGCTACCCTGATAAAATCAAAGGGGATGATATTCCCTACCTGGCGCAAGTATTTCAGTTAATTGATATTTACGATGCCCTAACCAGCGAACGACCTTACAAAAGAGCTTTTCCTTCAGCAGAAGCACTTTCAGTAATGCAAAAAGAAACTGATTCCGGTTGGCGTAATCCCAAACTAATGCAGCAGTTTGCAGAGTTTATTCGCTCTTGTCATGGAAAAGAAAGAGAGTAGGGAGTAGGGAGTAGGGAATAATTTGAATTTCTAGCTGCTACTGTAATGAACGCCAATTGGTATTATTGCAACTTGCGCCTTTGATGAGTTAATTTCTCACAACTCCTGAATTCTGACTCCTTTGATAATTTCAGTCTTCTATAATTAGCTGGTATGATTTGAGCCTGTATTTCAAAGTACCAACAGCATTAATCACAATTTCACTGATAGCTGATAGCTAATTATGGTAGTTGTAGCAATTCTAGCGGCGGGACGCGGCACACGGATGAAATCACGCTTACCTAAAGTTTTACATTCTTTGGGTGGGCGATCGCTAGTAGAGAGAGTTCTCGACAGTGTAGAACCACTTTCGCCCTCACGGCGAATCGTGATTGTGGGATATCAATCCGAGGAAGTGCAAGCCGCCATGCATTTAATTCCCAGTTTAGAGTTTGTCGAACAGACTGTGCAATTGGGTACAGGTCATGCCATCCAGCAATTACTGCCTCACTTGGAAGATTACACAGGGGATTTGTTGATACTTAACGGCGATTTACCGTTGATACGCACCCAAACCCTCAAGCAGATGTTACAAACTCACGCCCAAAATCAAAACGCTGCCACTATTCTTACCTCCCAACTACCCGATCCCACGGGCTACGGGCGCGTTTTTTGTAACGATGAAAATATTGTGCAGCAAATGGTCGAACATAAAGATTGTAGTGCTGCCCAAAGACAAAATCACCGCATTAACGCTGGAGTTTACTGCTTCCGCTGGCCAGATTTGGCAAAAGTGCTTCCCCATTTACAGGCAAACAATGCCCAAAAAGAATACTATCTCACTGATGCCGTAACTCAGGTAGGACAAGTGATGGCAGTCGATGTGGAAGATTACCAAGAAATTCTCGGTATCAACGATCGCTTGCAACTGGCAACAGCATCCGAAATTTTGCAAAAACGAGTCAAGGAAAAGTGGATGCTAGCGGGTGTAACCCTCATAGATCCCACAAGTATCACCATTGATGAAACTGTAGAATTACAGCCGGATGTCATTATTGAACCCCAAACTCATCTACGGGGAAATACTGTGATTCAAACAGGAAGTCACATTGGGCCAGGGAGTTTAATTGAAAATAGCCAGTTGGCTGAAAATGTCACAGTGCAGTATTCAGTAGTAACAGATAGCACTGTGCAGGCAGGAAGCCGAATTGGCCCCTATGCTCATTTACGCGGTCACGTAGAAGTGGGTGCTGGTTGCCGCGTGGGGAATTTTGTGGAATTGAAAAATACGCAATTAGGCGATCGCACAAATGCAGCACATTTGTCGTATATAGGTGATACCGTTGTCGGCAATCAGGTAAATATTGGTGCTGGTACAATTACTGCCAATTATGATGGCGTGAAGAAACATCGTACCAAAATAGGCGATCGCACAAAAACTGGTGCTAATAGCGTTTTAGTAGCTCCACTCACCTTGGGAGATGATGTCTATATTGCAGCTGGTTCTACAGTCACAGAAGATGTGCCTGATAATTCTCTGGTGATTGCCCGTAGCCGTCAGGTAGTGAAACCAGCTTGGCGCAAGAAAAGCCAATAAAGCGATAATTAAATCATCAGATTAGCTGATTTAACTAAAGGTAAAAGATGAGGAAAACAAAACAACTTACCGCTATTATTGAGCGTGAAGAAAAGGGCTATGTATCGCTTTGTCCAGAATTAGATATTGCTAGCCAAGGTGACACCATCGAAGAAGCACGCAGTAATTTGGTTGAAGCATTGGAATTATTTTTTGAGACAGCTGACCCCTCTGAAGTCCAAGATCGGCTAATTACAGAAGTTTTTATTACGCGCCTAGAGGTAAATATTGGGTAAGCTGCGAGTTCTTTCGAGTAGGGAAGTGTGTCAAATTTTAGAGATGCATGGTTTTGTGCAAGTACGCCAGCGCGGTAGCCATATTATTATGCAGCAGCGAACAGAAGACTCAACTCTAACTGTTCCTGTTCCTAATTATGATGAGCTTCGTGTTGGCACTTTACGCTCTATTATTCGCCAGTCAGGATTGCCACGCGCTCTTTTTGAGGTGACTTAGCAGATGGAAGAATTGCTAGAACTGAGGCAATTTCTAGAACAAGGCAAAATCCATGAGGCGCTGCTGTTGGTGGATGAGTTAGAAGAAATGAGCCTCAGTGACAAAATCAATAAAATTGATAGTTATGGTGTAATTCTGCTCATCCATTTAATTAAACAAAAGGCTGAAAAACGTTCTACTCGCTCTTGGGATGTTTCGATAGAAAATACAGTGCGGGAAATCAACAAAATAAATAAGCGCCGCAAATCCGGTGGTTTTTACTTGAATCAAGCAGAATTAATCGATATTCTGCAACAAGGATATCAAGTGGCACTAAAAAGAGCGGCGCTAGAAGCTTTTGAGGGGCGTTATGAAGCCCAAGAATTAGCTGAAATGCTTGACCAGCAAGAAACTTTAGCCGAAGCACTAGAACTGATTCAACAATAGCCAATCAATTCATTATCATTCCACTCCAAGGTGTCACCAACTTTTTCGCCGTCGTGGTAGGCGGCGAGTAAGATTTCGCTAGTTTTTCCCCAAGCGATCGCTCCACTGACATCTAAGGCGATCGCTCCCAAATCTCGTTTGTTGTGGTGCGCTTCTCCAAAGGAGCGCTGCATAGCATCCTTCAGGGACATACCATCAGTGACACGCACCACAATCCGGGGAGCTAAACACTCATCAATGATATCTTCCCCAATCCCAGTACAACTCACACCAGCATTACTAGTAGCATAATTACCTGCGGGCATCGCAGAATCACTTACTCTTCCAATGCGCTCAAAGCCCTTTCCACCAGTAGAAGTGCCAGCAGCTAGCCTACCAGATGCATCTAAAGCTACTACGCCGATGGTGCCGCGTCCGGCATTGCTGGTTTCCACGAGTTCGGGTTCTGCTACCACGCCAGCCATTGTGCTTTTAAAATTATCTTGGCGCTCTTGCATCCACTCTTGTAACCGCAAATCAGTTAAAGCGTTATAGCTGGGAAGTTGCATTTCTCGCGCCAACTCAGCCGAGCCGAAATCTGATAGCACTCGGTCTGGCGAACTTTGTAAAAATTGCGCTAAATCAATGGGATTTTTCACCCGTGAGATATTAATCACACCACTAAACCGCCCTGATGCACCATCCATCAAAGAAGCACTCATGCGGATTTGCCCATCAGATTGCAGTACTGAACCAGTACCAGCATTAAAGCGGGGATTGTCTTCGAGCATTTGGCAACCCTGCACCACCGCCTCAGAGGCAGTTGCTCCTGACAATAGTAGAGAATAGACTTCTTCTATTACTGTATGGAGCGATCGGCGCACCGCCTCTAATCCTCCTTTACCGTGGAGAGAACTACCAGCCCCTCCATGAATAATTAATTTAGGTTGCACCTGTAACTCCATTAATCTCTTGCGCTATTTGCGTCTGTGTTGCAGTTGGTTTTATTAGGGATTGGGGATTGGGTATCAGGGATTGGGTATCGGGAATTGAGTATTGGAAAGAATTCATTCCCCATTCTCCAGTTCTTAGTCCCCAGTTCCCAGTCCCTTTAAGTTTGCGCTTCAGAACGGCGACGACGACAACGTTCTGAACAGTATTTCACATCCTCCCAGCAATCTTGCCACTTTTTACGCCATGTGAAAGGACGTTGACATACCGGACAGATTTTTGTGGGTAGGTCAGATTTAGAACGAACACGTCCCATATAAATACTGTGTAGATGAGAATTTCATTTCTGAGGGAGATGGAAAATAATTATAACCAGTTTGTTACAAAGGGAGGATGCTTACGACAAATAAATGTTTTGTCAATCTATCTTAAGACTTATTTTAGGATTATGTAGTATTTCGCCAAAGTTAGAAGGGAGCGATCGCTTTCTTCTGACAAGAGTTTACTAAGAATCTATAAGATTTTTGTTAGTGCAACCAGAAAAATCTGATAAAACCATTCGCTAATCATTACCAACTAACGGCAACAATAATCGACTAACTACTCGATTATCTGGTAACTGATAGAAATTCAACTCTCCTCCTAGTTCCTGCATGAGGTTTTGGCAGATTACCAGATGTAAAGCTGGTGGTTGGTCGAGGTTGCAGGGAGCAAGCACATCTTTGGGTGTATTATCATGTAGTTCTGTTAATAACTGTGGTTCGATGGCACCGTTGTATGTAATCGACAGTTCTAGAGATGTCTGATGATCAGCCCCTTCACTTGTAGAATAATGCTTTGCCTCTGAGGGTTTTGACGCATCTAAACGGCGACACCAAATATCAATTCTGCCGCCGCTTTGAGAACGGTTACAGGCAGTAACCAATAATTCATGGATAACTAATTCAATTTTGACAATATCACCAGCGATCGCCATTGAAGATTGAGCGCTGGAGCTAGGAACACCTCTGACTAATGAAGAATTCTTTGGCGACTCTTGCTCGTCAATCGGTTGTCCTAAGCCATGTACACCAATCCATAGCTTTTGTTGTTTAAGTAAATTGTCGATGCGTTCGAGCGATCGCTTCAGTAAACTGGCTATGGGCATAGTTTCCCAACTAATATGTAGCTGCCAATGCTCAAGTTTAAGCATTCCACTCATAGAGGTAGCTGTATGATCTAACTGCCGCAGCAATAGTTGGTAGCGCATCTGAGTCAATTCATTAGCAGGAATCCCCAAATCATGTATTTGTTTAAGGGACAGCGCCGTTATTCTTTGGATTTCCTCTAGGCGACGATGTTTATACCAGTTGAGTTGTCGTAATTCCTCTGTTGTAGATTCTAAAAGTCGGGTAATTTGCTTTTCACGACGCCACCAAGCTAACAGAGAAATCAGAGTTGCAGTCGCACTGAGGTTTTGTTCTGACCAGCGACGCTCTTGATAGTCTACTAACAAGACTACACCAGTGGTTTCATAATCAGCATTGGTACGTAATGCCATCACCAAAATTTGACTTTTATCTGGAACATTCAACCATTTTCGAGTTTCCGGGGGTAAATTATCCACCTTCAAAGTCAGGTAATTCTCTGTCGCAAGTGCCCACTGAATTAAGGCTTCAGACTGAATAGAAATAGATGCATCGGAAACAATTCCAAATAGGCTATTATCAATCACTCCAGGGATAATTTCTGCCCTCCTTTCACCAGGTGACCAGGATAGCATTACTGCTAAGGGACAACCCAAAATTGATGCTATTTGTTCGAGTGCTGTACGTTCTAAATGCTTTTTTTCAACCTCGACGCTGTTCTGAGATTGTGTCAAGATGCGTAGGCATTGCTCAAATGCCTGGGAAGTTTTTTGCTGCTGGGTGGTACGGTTATGTAATTGCCACTGACGAACAATTACGCCAATCTGTTGACTGACGGCCCACAGCAATTCTTTTTCCAGAGTTGTCCAAGAACGATGGGTTTCGTGAGTGATGACCAAAAGTGGTGCTGGTATCTGACCGTGAGTGCATTTACAAATAAGTAGCGATCGCACACCATTCTCTAACAACGAGGGACGCCAGTTAAAAAAGCGTAAATCTTCATCTAAGTTTTCAATCTCCACCGCTTGAGTTGAACGTTGCAAAAGCTGCCCATCTAATTCCTTGAGAATATTCAGGCTAAATGTCAACGGTCGGCGATTATGAGGCTGACTTTGGTAAATAAATTGATAATTATTCTGCTCAGAGTCATGCTGCAACAGCAAAAAGCGGGTAGCACCTAGTCTAGCTAAAACTCTTTTAGCACAGCTGTGTAAGGTTTCCTGAAGGTCATGTTCGCTATAGATACCTTGGGCAACTTGGCTAGTCAGTTGGGCATCTTCTTGAATCTGTTTAATGGTGCTTTCCATACTTTCGGTAGGTGCAACCAGTGAGATTAAACCAGCAACACCTTGGACGAAATTTTTGTCTGTGTCCGTCCAGATGCGGGGTTCATTACTTTCCACTGCCAGAAAACCGACTAAGTTCTTTTGCCAGATTATCGGAGCGGCCAGGAGCGATCGCACTTTCAGCCGTTGCAGCAATTTTGCCGTAAAATGACTCTTCAAAGAACTGCGTGCATCACCAATTGAGACAATTTGGTTAACTGCCAAAGCATAATAAAAGTCGCTCAACTCCTGTACAGTCATTCCCGCTGATTGCTGACTGCTGGAATTGCGATCAATTTTAACTAGCTGATTGCTCATTCGACACCAAAAGTAACGCCCTTCCCGCTCAAACCAGTAAACATTTGTTCGGTTGGGGGAGACAAATTTATGCGTTGCTTGCACCGCTGCTTCAAGTCTTTGATTCAGGTTACTGAGAGTGCGTAAATTTTCTAGCAATTCTAATAATGGCTCGTCGGTTCGCTTGGTTTGCTTTTGCTGCTTATGCATCTCATGTTGATAAAGCACTGCCCCCAGTTCACCTAAAACCATCATCAAACGTGCTTTTGTTTCTCCTGTCAGTAGGTAGCCCCAGCGTTCTGAACCCAGTAACAGCAAGCCTAAGCAACGGTCTTTATAGCGAATTGGTAAAATAATCGTTCCTTGAATGTGGAGTTTTTCGGCAATTTTTCCCCATTCGGCGGCGCGGATTTCAGTTTGTAAATCAGCTATACCCAAGGGATGCTGTTCAATCACCACTTGTTCTAATAAATCTCCAGGACTGAGAACAACCCTTTGGCGTAAAAAGCTCGTATCATGATCAGGTGTAATGCCGCCTTTGCCGAATAATATGTGATTTAGGCGATCGTAAAGAGCAATCCAAATCAGTCTGTAGTCAAACTGTTCCTTGAGATAAGAAATAGTAGTTTCAATCAGAACGTCAACATCATCTTCTTCTCTAAGGCTCTGGAGGACACGTCCCAAGGAGAGGATCTGCTGTTCGGCGGCTATAGGTTTTTGCGGCTGCCCCATCTGATTTATTGGTTAACATAACTTGTAATATATAAGATGCCCAGAAAAGCACCCTGAGTAATATTGCCACGGGTGTTTGCTGAAAGTTCTAAGTAACGAGTTGGTTGGAGTTAGATTATGGAGTGCTAGGGATAGGGAAATGGGCGAAACTTCATCCGATGCTCTAGAGGAGCAAAGACAAGTCTCAGAGGAAAAGCGAGAGTCTGCTGAAGATACCAGGCTCTCAAAAGAGAAGGAGCGAGAGTCTGCTGAAGATGTCAGATTCTCACAAGAGGAGCAGCGACAGTTTGCTGAAGAAATGAGAAATTCTGCCGAAGAAATGCGGCAGATTGCTGAAGAAATGAGAAATTCTGCGGAAGTAATCCGGCAGATTGCTGAAGAAGTGCGGCTAGCTAAAGAAGAACTCCGACAAGTTAGAGAGGAAGCACGGCAAGTCAAAGACGAACTCCGACAAGCTAAAGAGGGACTCCAAGAAGCTAAAGACGAACTCCGACAAGCTAAAGAGGAAGCGCGGCGGTCTACCGAATTCGCGTAGTGTTTAAGGATTAAAATGGATATTTATCAACTTGCTATTCGTCCGCTTTTGTTCAATCTGGTAAAAACCGATTCAGAATGGTTACACCAGCAGACGATTCGCACTTTTAGCTGGCTATCGCAAACCCCTGCTAGTTGGGCAAACCAACGCTTACGAAAATCTTTATGTCTGTACGATTCCCGCCTAGAACAAAATTTGTTTGGGCTAAACTTTCCAAATCCCGTAGGGTTAGCAGCTGGCTTCGATAAGGATGGAGTCGCTGCTGGCATTTGGCCTAATCTGGGTTTTGGCTTTGCGGAATTAGGAACTGTAACTTTTCATGCACAGCCAGGAAATCCACGTCCTCGTTTGTTTCGCCTACCGTTGGATAAAGCTGCTCTCAATCGGATGGGTTTTAATAATCTTGGTGCAGCAGCAATGGCGGCACGTTTGACACAGGAAAAACAGGAGTTAACTCAGTCAATACCCATAGGGATAAATTTGGGTAAATCTAAGGTGACTCCCCTAGAAGCAGCCGCACAGGATTATCTCGATAGTTTTCGCTTACTCAAGGATTTGGGAGATTATTTTGTTGTTAATGTCTCTTCTCCCAATACACCAGGGTTGCGATCGCTCCAAGATGCTTCTATGCTCAGTGCCATCTTAGATTTATTACAACAAGAAAATACTTCACAAAAACCAATTTTTGTCAAGATAGCGCCAGATTTATCATGGGAAGCGATCGCTGACATTATAACTCTTGCTAAAACCTACCAACTGGCGGGAATTATTGCCACTAACACCACCATTAGCCGTGATGGACTAAAAACTCAGGTAATTGACCAAACTGGCAAATCACCCCAGGAAGAAGCTGGCGGAATTAGTGGTGAACCATTGCGCGATCGCTCCACTGAGGTAATTCGTTTTATTTGGCAGCAAACCCAAGGACAAATCCCAATTATTGGCGTTGGTGGCATCTTTTCTGCTGAAGATGCTTGGGAAAAAATTACTGCTGGTGCTAGTTTGATTCAGGTTTATACTGGCTGGATTTACGAAGGGCCACTGATGGTACGCCGGATTCTAGCAGGTTTGCTTTCCAAGCTAGAACAAAACGGATTAAATTCCATCAACGAAGCTGTGGGTTTACAAACAAATATTCCAAAATCCTAATTACGAATTACGAATTACGAATTGTTTTACCCTTCTTCCTCCACTGGGAAAAACTCCTTAGTTTTTTCCGAGTATGTCCAGGCAATACCATCAGGGTCTTTGCTGCGACTCCATTCTGGAAACTCTGGATCATTTCGCCGTTTATAAACTGTACTGGAATAGACATTTAGCCGTTTAGCAAGTTCAGATTGAATCAGAGAGCCAAAAATTAACTGTTTTTCCAGTGATCGTTTCGCTTCCTCATGGGTTGGCTGTGGGAGTGATTCGGTTTCTGGTTCTTCCTCCTGTGGGGTTGGTGGTGGCGGTGGTGCTAAGAGCGATCGCGCAGTTTTAGTAACTGCTTGAGCCGGAAGCTCTTTAACAGGCTCACTACTGTCAAGAATATTGCCGAGAATACTGGCAGTTATAAAGTAATAAGACTGCCCCGCCTCTTCAGAGTTGACTATACTGGCACCAAATTCCGAGGCTTTACCATCCAAGTAGCGTTTTGCCGTTGTTCCAGGAAAATTGCCCTTGATTGCCAAGTCCATTGGCGTAAGTCTGCCTTGATTTTCGCGAACTAACTGATGAAAAATGGGGTTAACTCGATGAGTCCACTGTTGCCATTGATATTCCTGCCAAAGCTTGAAGCCAATTACCAGCACAATTAGCGCCAGTAAAATTCTCCATGTGGCAACCAGGAAAATAATCAAAAACGAGATGGGCAAAAGTAGAACGAGAAAAGCCTTGCCGTTATCTTCTATGGGTTTCTCACTCATGCCGATTTTTGCCAAGTGAATTTTGGGAAATAATATTATTATTATATTGGCAAAAATTGGCACACTTTTTTGTATCTTTTGGCAAAGTTGCAGCAAATTTGCCGGCAAAAGCTTTTTTCAGTAAGTGTTATAGGCTTTGGTCTGCGATGCCTACAGCGGTAAACTACGCGCAAAAGTTTTTTAGCAGAGAAAATGAAAGTATTTTTAACTCAACCAACAACTCTATAAATTAGCTTGCCACCCTCTTGACAACAAATACTACATATACTACATTAGTAATACAAGTCAACTTTCACTAGGGAGTTAGCTTTCACCAGTAGCGGATAGCTCAAATGGCAGAGCGCCCACCTTGCCCGAAAGGGCCGACGTATCGAGGGTTATCGCATATAACAAAAACACCCTTGATTAAACTTCTGGAGGTGTAGGTAAAAAACCTACTTCGCTACAGCAAATAGAGTGCTGAGTGACGAATTTTAAATGTTTAACTCATAACTCCTCACTCTTAACTCATAACTTTATATGTGGTGGGTAGCTCAGTGGTTAGAGCGCCTAAACATCCTTATTCACCCCTTGCCTGAAAAGGCCGAAGAATTGAGGGTTATTGCCTGCCAAGCGGGAGGTCGCGGGTTCGATTCCCGCTCCACTACACCAAATCTAGTCCTGAATTTTTAATTTTTAATTTTTAATTTTCATGTGGCGGGTAGCTCAGTTTGGTAGAGCGCTAAACATCCTTGTTCACCCCTTGCCTGCAAAGGCCGACGAATTAGGGTTATCGATTAGGGTTCGAGAGGTCGCGGGTTCAAATCCCGCTCCGCTACACCAAATAATTTTGGATTAAATTTAAAATCCAAAATCTAAAATTTTCATGTGGCAGATAGCTCAGTTGGTAGAGCACCGAAAAACATCCTTGTTCACACCTTGCCTGAAAAGGCCGACGAATTAGGGTTATCGCCTCTTAAGCCGGATGTCGCAGGTTCAAATCCTGCTTTGCCACCTTTCATTTTTGCCCGCAAGGGCCGGGAGATGAAGCGATGAATTACAATTTTTTCACTAAAAAGAAAACAACTACACCCCAAAATCAACCTATCCCCGGACGAGAAGCAGAGATGATTCCGGGACGTTCCGGTGGCTTTATGTTTGATGCTGGCATTTGGAAAATGCTGCGCCGTTGTCTTTTAGTTGGCACAGCAAAAAGCACTTACTACGCTGGTAAACAGGAATTAACTGAAGATTTTGTGACAGTTGTCAGACAAGCTGTTGCCGAAAATCCTGGTCGTGTAGCGGAAGAAATTCTCTATGCTAGCGATGGACGCGCCATCAACAACAGTGCGCCTATATTAGCTTTAGTGTTGCTATCAATGGGTGAAACACCAGAAGCAAAACAGGCGTTTGGTGAAATCTTCCCGCAAGTTGTCCGTACTGGTAGCCACTTCTACGAATGGCTGAACTACACCAAATCTCTGCGGGGATTTGGCAAAGTAGTGCGGGAAGCTGGTAAAACTTGGCTCTCAAGGGAAGATGTCAAAGGCTTGGCTTATCAACTGTTGAAATATCAACAGCGTCAAGGCTTCTCCCACCGAGATGCATTGCGGTTGTTCCATGTCAAACCGCCTACAGAAAATCACCGTCAACTATTTGAGTGGGTAGTTAGAGGCTGGGAAGAATTGCCAGCAGACATCCCTTCAGAGGCGTTGACGCAGATTTGGTGGTATGAGTGGCTGAAGCGGAATCCCACCCAAACCCATGAAGCTATTTCCCAAGGACGCTTAACCCACGAAATGGCTGCACCTGTGGGCAAAATGGACAAGCTTGCTTGGCAGCTGCTATTTCAGGAAATGCCAATAGGTGCAATGTTACGTAACCTGGGTTCTTTAACTGAACTGGGTGTGTTACGAGCTGATGAAAACGCTAATTTGCTTCAAGTGGAAGCAGTTCTTAATCGCAGAGAACATCTGCGTAAAGGTCGCATCCATCCGATTGATGTTTTGAAAGCACTCAAAACTTATGAATCTGGTGGGACATTAGGACGTAGTAAGAAAACTTGGAATCCAGTTCCTCGGATTGTAGACATATTAGAAAAGGCGGTTGAACTGTCTTTTGATGTTGTCCAACCCACAGGTAAAGTGTTCATGCACGCCGTGGACGTTTCTGGTTCTATGGGTAGCATGGTTGCAGATATGGGACTGACTTGCTGTGAAATTGCCACCATAATGGCACTGGTGACAGCAAAAGCAGAGAAAAACTACATGATTCGCGGCTTTGCTACCGAATTCCGGGAATTGGGTATCACCGCCAAAGATAGTTTTAGTTCTGCGGTTCGCAAAGCTAGCAACCAAAACTTTGGTGGAACGGATGCATCTGTAGCTTACGACTGGATGATTAAGAATAAGTTCAAGGCGGATGTAGTCTGCTTTTGGACTGACTCGGAAAGCTGGGCTGGGTATAAGCATCCAAGTCAAGCGCTGAAGGAGTACCGCAAAAAGGTAAATCCCAACGTCAAGGCGGTTTATGTCACCTTGACACCTTACCAAATTACCTTGGTAGATCCTGAAGATTCGCTCTCTTGGGATTTGGCAGGATTCGACCCAGGTACACCTCGGATCATCCAGATGCTAGCTGCGGGTGAATTATAGATATTGCTGAAGGATAAAGGATGAAACACTTTATCCTTCATACTTCATGGTGGGTTATCCTTGTTCGCAACTTGCCTTTCGGGGACGGAGAATTTAGGGTTATCGGTTACGTCTCCACCATTGTGGGGATTAGCGGGTTCAATCCCCGCACCCGCCTTTGTTTGATTTTTTCGTTACGCAAGAGCGCAAAGAAGAAGGCGATTTAATTTTTGAATGGTCGTTTTTCTATTTCAGCTATGGGTAAGAGTAGGGTTTTTTCGATGTGCGATCGCTATTTTTAGAAGCACAACGATCGCTCATCATCTATTCACCCACTCAATGTTAATTAAACAATGTCCCCACAAAACCGATAATTGGTTTCCAAAAGATACCAGTTAACACATAAGGAGCATATTCTAAAAGCGGTAAACTTGAGTGCTTCGAGGGCTTCAGTGGTAAACACTCCAAAAGAAAAGGCACTATACAGGTGAGTCCATAGGCAGTTGCTAAGGCTATATTCCATTTCAGTTCATCTGCTACTGGTATGGGGCTACAATAAATACCCAGTAGAATGAAAGAGATCATTAAAAGCTGCTCACAAAAAAACCAGGATTGGGGCGAGAGAAAATAAACTAACTGGAGAAAGCTTTTGTTATCTATTTTTTGTCGCATTCCCATTAATACAGCCCAAGTCGCAGCCCCAACTACGCCATCATCTTTCAGTCCATAAGTTCTTTGAAAACGTTTAACACCTCTTTCAGTTTCCCGACTAAAATATCCATCAGGTTCTTTTTTGAAAAATCCTTCTTCATTAAGGATAGTTTGCAGTTCCTTTATAGCATCCTGTAATTTCGGCGACATACTTTTCTGATTGCGGTAAAGCCTTGGGTATAAAAGGCAAGCCCAACTTAATGGCCCTACTACTCCATCTACCTGAAGATTATTGGTTTTCTGAAATTTTATTACAGCTTCTTCTGTCTCTAGGTCAAATTTACCACTAAGAGTTGAGAGAAAACCCTGAGCTTGCAGTCGCTCTTGCAGTTCATTAATCGATTCCTGTGCAGAGGTTGGCGAAAAATCTCGGTACAGTATGGGACGTTTATTGAATACACAGACTTGTTTTTCTTCTGGGAAATAACGCCGAGATTGTTTTAGCCCAAATAAGATACTTAAGAACTTGAGTGTTGTATTTTTCATAGTTTTGTTGAGTAAACAGTTTTGAGAAGTTTTAGAGATTAGAAGCAGGCATTATCTGGAGTAACTCCCTACCTACCAAAGAAAAAAATCAATTTAGATACTAATATACGAATATTTGCTATTAATAGCCCGTTGCAAAGTTAACAACGTGTTAATGCTTTGTAAGTTAAATAAATTGATACAATATCTGAAAATTTTGTCCGTTAAAATGTTCGTAATACAACATTTAATCAAAAACTAATAGGGCGATATTTATGTCAGATGAGTCAGAGGGTGGGAATCTGTCTGAAACCTGGTATCAAAAGGTTTTACAGGACTGGGATATAGATCGTTTATTGACTGACTTGGAGTCTAGAATTCAAAAGCGATACAGACAAAATACTAAGAAAGACCTGTTACTTGGGTTGCTGTGCGGGTATAGCTTGACAAAGATCAGTCAGGACTTGTATAGAGATAACGCTGGTGTAAGAGTGGTATTGAGCAATATCTATCGAGATATTGAAACTTTGACAGGAGAACCAGACAACAGCGTGAGGTCAAGCAACCTTATTTGCATTCTAGAGAGACATGGATATCGCAGAGGTGTTGCTGTCCCCCACAATCTGCCATCACCAACCTACACAGAATTTATTGGGCGCGAGGCAGATATGAAAAAGCTACTGGAACGGCTTTTGCCGATGCATGGCGCTCACATGATTACAGTGCATGGCATTGGTGGCGTAGGGAAAACAGCGCTGGTATTAGCAGCTGCTTACGTATGTTTAGAAGCTAGCAACGAAAACAGTTCTGATGCACCTAAATTTGATGCGATTATTTTCACTTCAGCCAAACAACAAGAACTGATTCCCGATATGATTTTGCAACGGCAGCAAGGACAGCGTAACCTGCGCGAAATTTTTCGGGTGATTGCTAATGCTTTAAACGACTCTACAATTATTCAATCTCCTCCCAATGACCAATTTGAGCGTGTACGCCAATGTCTTTCTAAACAGCGAACGCTTCTGATTGTGGACAATATGGACACTATAGAGGACAGGGATGAGGTTATAGAATTCCTATACAATTTACCCATTTGCGTCAAAGTAGTAATTACTACCCGCGAACGAATTGCCTTGCTGCCAATCAGTCTGCGAAACTTGCCCCTGAATGATGGTTTGCAGTTGATTCAGCAACAAGCCGAAGAAAAAGGTATAACTATCCAAGATGAAGACTCTAGCTTGCTCTATGATCGCACTGGAGGAATCCCTCTCGCTATTGTCTACGCACTCGGTCAAGTTTCTAGTGGCTACTCTTTGAACTTCGTATTGAAGCAGTTAGCCTCTGCTACAGGCGATGTGGCTCGTTTTTGCTTTGAGAAATCAGTGCAAAATATCGAGGGACAGCCACCCCACAAGTTACTAATGTCATTGGCGATTTTTCCTGACTCTCCCATCCAAGCCGCTGTGGCTGAAGTAGCTGGACTAACATCTGCTCCTGATTCTGTCAATAATGGCCTGGTACGTTTGCAGCAACTCTCATTAGTGAATCTGAACTCAGAAACTAAACGATACGAGATGCTGTCTCTGACTCGTGAGTATGCCTTAGCACAATTAGCTGCTTACCCAGATTTTGAGAAAGAAGTACGGAAACGGTGGGTGAAATGGTATCTAAATTTTGCTTACAGATACGGCGGAGAAGATTGGGAGAACTGGATACATTACGACAGGTTAAAGGAAGAGGAAGGAAATTTACGGGCAGTACTTTATTGGTGTAAAAACCAAGACCATTATGCAGAAGTTAGGGATTTGTGGTTGCTCTTGAACCACTACGCCAATCTCTATGCTTATTGGAACGAGCGCCTCGATTGGTTGGAATGGTTGATAGAACAATCAGAACGACGTGGTGAATGGTCATCTTTAGTAAAATTCATGATCCGCAAAACCTGGCTGCTAATTCGGGAGTGTTCACCCCAAAGTCTCACGCAAGCAGACGAAATATTGCAGCGGGCGTGGGTTTTACGCGACCATGCAGATTCATACGTTCAGGCTGACTTAGCCGAAAGTATGGCTAGACTGCGAATCAGACAAAATAATTATACAGATGCACGCCACTGGCTAATGGTAGAAGAAAAATTGGTGATTGATGCGAATCTAGAGGAGCGACAGCACATCCGCTATTTTATTCCCGTTCTTTATCATCGGGCTGAAATCTTTTATTCAGAAGGTGAATATTTTTCAACAAAGAAACTATTTCAAGATGTGATGAAAAGCGCAGAAAAAATCAATTGGCATCGGGTGATTAATTCTGCTCAAAATTGGCTTGCTGATATTGCCATCGAACAAGGCGATCGCGATGAAGCTCAAAAGCTATTAATTAAAGGCTTAACTGTCGCCGAAAGCAGCAATAATAAACGGCGTCTGGCTCGTTATCAACGTTCTCTAGCCCGTTGGGAGAAAAAGTGGGGAAGTGCCCAGAAAGCCTGCCAATTATCAACTCAGGCTTTTAATGGTTTTGAGCAATTGGGAATGACAAGGGATGCACAGGAGATGCAAACTTTACTTGATTGCCCATAATTGTCTGCAAACAACGCATTTCCGGTTAGAGAGACGCGATAAATCGCCGTCTCTACAATGGGCTGCACTTCACCGCCAGCGATCGCACGCCCACCCGAAGCGATCGCACTTATATCTCTTGTAAGATGTACAATATGCTTGTTTAGCAACATAATGTAATATAACTTAGCAATAATGGAGCGATCGCTGTTCCTTTTGAATCTAATTGCTAGGAAAGCAGCAATCTGCTACATATCAGGATGGTTTGATCTCAATTTGTCCACCCAAAGACAGTAGATTAAGTTTTGTCTGAATAACTATAAGGGATGAAATAGCTCTGCTTTCCAAAAAGTGAAAAAGGAACAGATTTTTATGACATTTGATTACGATTTGTTTGTCATTGGTGCTGGGCCTGGGGGATTGGCAGCAGCTAAAAAAGCAGCTAGTTACGGTGTACGTGTCGCTATTGCCGAACAAGAATCCCTCGGTGGGACTTGTGTAAATCGCGGTTGCGTTCCGAAAAAACTGATTGTTTACGCCGCTGACTTCGCCCTGCAAAATAAAATAGCGCACAGTTATGGGTGGAGTGACTGTCAAACATACTTTGACTGGACATTATTTATTAAGTCAGTACATCAGCATATTGACACCATTAATCAATCATATTTTCAGCAATTGCACAAAGCTGGGATTGAATTAATTTCTCACCATGCCACTTTCATCGATGCCCATACGATCAATGTTGATGGACGCAAAGTTACAGCAGATAAAATTTTAATTGCTGTGGGAGGGCAACCCCTCAAGCCCAAAATCCCTGGTATAGAATATGCCATCACATCCCGCGAGATGTTTCAGCTACCTTATTTGCCGAAACGTTTAGCAATTATTGGCGGCGGCTACATTGGCGTAGAATTTTCCAGCATGATGCACGCTTTTGGTTGCCAGGTGACGGTAATTGAAAAAGACGAGATGATTTTATCGGGGTTTGATGATGATATTCGCTCTGCGGTACAACAGGGTTTGAGTCAACGCGGAATTAAATTATTTAGCAACCGCACCGTTCAAGAAATCAAATACTCAGATGAGAGTTTGTTGTTAACTATTACTGGTAAGAAACGGGAAATAATTACAGCAGATACCATCTTAGTTGCCACAGGTTACGCTCCAAATACCAAAAATCTTGGTTTGGAAAATGCCCGTGTTGAACTTGGCGAAGATGGTGCCATTAAAGTAGATGAATATAGCCGCACCAGCCAAAAAAATATTTTTGCTGTGGGTGACTGCACCAGCCGCGTGCAATTTTCTCCAGTGGCTAAGGCAGAAGGTATTGCTTTTGCCGATACAGTTTTTGGTAACAAGCCGCAAAAACTAAATTATGATTATGTACCCTCTGCTGTTTTTTGTCGTCCAGAAGTGGCTAGTGTTGGGATGACAGAGGCGGAGGCACGGGAAAAATTTGGTGAATCTGTAGAATGCTACTACACCCAATTTCAACCACTGTTGTCTCGGCTAATCGAACAAAGTCAGTCAACTACTATGAAGTTAGTAGTAAATGCTGATTCTGGGCAAGTTTTGGGTGCCCACATGGTGGGTGAACACGCAGCAGATATCATTCAAAGTCTCGGCGTGGCAATTCGCAAAGGCATTACTAAAGAAGACTTTGATGAAACCATAGGCATTCATCCCACAGCAGGAGAAGAATTTCTGTCGTTACATTAAAATCGTGTGCAGGATTGATTCAAGAAGATGCGGAGAAATTTAAAATATTTTCTCCGCTTACTCCTATCCCCGCGTCCTTTTCAAGAAGTTTCTGAGGGAGATTTTGTGGGAGGATCTAATTCGGCTAAAGTATTCATTGATGAGTCATCTTCTGGGATATGGTATCTGCTTTGAGTGCTTCTCAAATCGTCAAAAGCTTCAAAAGCTTCAAGATCCTTAAGAGCCTCTGATGCAGACTGATATCGCTGTTTGAAGTCATCCACTACCATTTTACTGAAAATCTTAGCTAGGGATTGACTGACCTGGGTGCGTAGCTTACCGCCGTAGGCATCGCTCCATTTGATTTCCCCGTCAGCATCTCTTTCTAGATCACGGGGTGCGATACCAGTCAAGGCTTTAATCCCAACCATGCCAACTGCATAGATATCACTACTGTAGTGTGGACGCCCAAAACATTGTTCGCTTGGTGCGTAACCCTGAGTACCAATGCCAATGGTGAAAGGGGTTTGCTCTTGCTCATCAACCTGTTTGATACTAACTTCTTTGACGGCGCCAAAGTCAATCAATATCAGTTTTCCGTCTGAGTGTCGCCGGATGATATTGCTGGGTTTAATATCCCGATGAATCACGTAGTTTTCATGGACAAATGTTAATGTTTGCAATAAGTCCCTGACAATTTTGATCGCTGCAATTTCATTAATTGCTCTACCTGCGATCAGTTCCTGACTTAGAGGATGACCAATTATCTGTTCTTGCACTAGATAAAATTCTTCATCTTCTTCAAAATATGCCAAAAGTTGAGGGATTTGTTCGTGTGTTCCCAATCTTTCGAGTGTTTGTGCCTCTGAGTTAAATAAACGCCTAGCAAGTTGTAACCCTTCTGGTTTAGTGTTGGCTGGTTTGAGTTGTTTGACAACACATCGCGGATTACTAGGACGTTGAATATCTTCGGCAATGTAGGTTTCGCTGAATCCACCGGAACCGAGGACTTTAACAATTTTGTAGCGTCCAGCCAGTATTTTTCCTGATAGGGCTAAATCCCTTTGTTGGATTAGGTATTGTAAGTCATATTGTTGGCTGATAATCTCTTGGACAACGGGGGAAGTTTTATACTTTTGAAAAATATCTACTAATTGGCGTTTTCTAATGCTTTCTCTCATTACTGAGGTTCCCAGGTAACAAAGTCCGGTCATCGCGATCGCGATCGCTGGTACTGTAGTGGGAAAAATTAACTGACCATAGACAAAGAACCCATAACTAATTACGACCCAAGTGCTAGACAGGGCGAGGCTATAGAGAAATCTATTGATACTACGCTTGCGACTTTTAATCATCAAGGCTGTACTGCCAACTAGAATTAGCACAAACAAACCCCGCAATGGTAGATTTTTAATTCCTTGAGCGATCGCTTTACCTGTCATCAAAGTTGCGATCGCATTGGCGTGAATTTCCACGCCCGACATGGGTTGAGTGCTACTGCTAACGGCGACTGGATGATAATCATTGTTTAACTTATCTGTTGCACCAATCAGCACAATCTTATCTTTGAAGAACTTTCCCTGCTGCAAATAGGTGTTCCAGTTTTCCGGGTCGAATACGTGCCAAAAGGGTATTTGCTCAAATGTACCCGCAGACCCCCAAAAATAAATGCGATCGCCCTTTGGTCGGGGATAATTTACTTGTGCTGCCCTCAGCGCTGCTTCACCAAAGGATAGCCGCTTCTTGGTAAATAAATTATCTTCACCTAATAACTTGGGAAACTCACTCGCTAATCGATGAACTTTTCCATCAACTTCTAAAGGAAAATTAACTGAGCCAATAGACACTGGCCCTGTGCGAAACATTTGTTGTGGGTCTGTAAGTTGCGTAAAAGACCCTTGGTGCGTTTCAGAATTTTCATAGATGGCTGCTAAGGTAACTTTGCGGCCATATTTTTGCAATGCTGCCTGAAGTTGGCGATCGTCATTAGCTCCATAACTGCTTGTTGTGTCAAAAACAACATCTATAGCTACAGAGCGGGCACCGGCTTTGATTAATTTTGTGATTACCTGGCCATAAGCAGCACGCTGATAAGGAAAAGATTTCAGTGTTTCTAGGTAGGCATACTGTTTTGGATCTGTTTTATAGTACTGTTCGGGAACTGATATTGACTGATCGTCTATTGCTAAAATTACGATATCTTCTGGAGGCACTATCGGCCCACGCACTTGCATAAAGCCAGAAAACACCTGATTATCCAGCAATTGAACCACTTCCCAACCAGAAGCACTCACAACTGCTGCCCCGATTACCCAAGCGCCAGCGAGGAGATGACCTAAGCGAACCATCCACCTGGACTGGCGAACCGATGCAGTCGAAGTTACTTTTGTCGGTTTACTTGACAGTCTATTTGCAGCAGAGACATAGTTTTTAGTTAAGGTAGATGTAGGTTCTTCTGCCATGTCGTGTTACTAATTGATTTAAGTCCAACACTTTTATTTATTCAGACCACGTTTTAGTGTAAGCACATTGAAATAAGACTTAAATGATAATCTTATACATTTGTAAAGTATCTTCTATTCACCAACAAACTTCTATTGGCAGAGCTAGTCCCCAAGAGATTTCTACTCAAACACCACTTAAATTATTCTTTTTTTGTTGAATGAGTTACAACTAGTGATTGTCTCACAGATCAGAGCCGGATATCCTCTGCCTGTGCATTTGGTTGTGGTGAGATTTCACCCTAACCTAACCAACAAGTACGCTTCTAACTGGGTGCTTTACCCAAAGCTGTCCCAATCCTGTCTTCTGTCTTTGGCGCAATATTGGTACTCCCCACAAAGCGTATCCTGAGACTGAAAGCTTTACCTAAAGATGGGCATTAACTTATATCCTACCTTAAGCCTATGCTATACCTCTTTAGGAGTAAACTTTAGTGTTATGCAGCGATGAATGCTGTTACTGGGTCAATTTTATTGGTAGATTTTGATCATCGGGTGGCTCTTGTAGTGTCGGAGGTGAATACGGTTAGCACCCAGGATCTCAACTCCAATGTTGCATCCGTTTTTATGCCTTGAAAGAGGTAGGATAAAAGCTATAGATAAAGAGCTACTTTATAGATATTAGCAAACAAGGCATTTGAAAATTGCTATAATCTATTGTTCCATCTAAATTCATATATATTATTAGGTGTAAATTTGTATGGGTTCTCCAATGAATCGTCTGTCTATTTTTGTAGACGGAAACAATATGTTCTATGCTCAACAAAAAAATGGCTGGTTTTTTGACCCACGGCGAGTCTTAGAATACTTCAAACATGAGCAATCAGAAACAACATTAATTAATGCCTTCTGGTACACTGGCTTAAAAGACCCGCAAGATCAGCGAGGTTTTAGAGATGCTCTAATTAGTCTAGGATATACAGTCAGAACTAAAATTCTTAAAGAATATTATGATGATACTTCCGGTCGCTACTCACAAAAAGCGAATTTAGATATTGAAATTGTTGTAGATATGTTTAATACAGTTGACCAGTATGACCGAGTAGTATTATTCAGTGGTGATGGGGATTTTGAAAGAGCAATCGAACTATTACGCTCAAAAAATACACATATTACGGTAGTATCAACTGAAGGAATGATCGCTAGAGAGTTACGCAACGCTACTGATAGATATATAGATTTAAATGATATCAGAGATCAAATAGAAAAAACCGAAGGTTAGTAGCCTTAGCAATTATTTACAAAGGTAAGAGTAAAAGAAAAACTAAGGTTGAAGATATATTGAGCTACACATAAACACTAAACAACAAACGGCAAATGACAAACAAAACAGATCGAATCATCATTTTTGATACAACATTGCGAGATGGAGAGCAGTGTCCAGGAGCGACTTTAAATATAGACGAAAAGCTAGTTATTGCCAAGCAATTAGCGCGTCTGGGTGTAGATGTAATTGAAGCCGGCTTTGCTTTTGCCAGTCCCGGAGATTTTGAAGCAGTCAAGAAGATTGCTCAAGTTGTTGGGATAGAAAATGGCCCGGTAGTTTGTAGTTTGGCAAGAGCCATTAAAGCAGATATTGAAGCGGCTGCGGAAGCATTAAAACCAGCAGTTAATGCCAGAATTCACACATTTATTTCGACTTCTGATATTCATTTAGAGTATCAGTTACGGAAGTCAAGGGCAGAGGTGTTAGCGATCGCAGAAGAAATGGTAGCCTATGCCAAGTCCTTCATGACAGATATCGAATTTTCACCAATGGATGCGGCTCGTACCGATCCAGAATTTCTGTACCAAGTATTAGAGCGAGCGATCGCAGCAGGTGCAACAACAGTTAACATTCCCGATACTGTAGGTTACACAACTCCTAGCGAATTTGGAGCCATGATTAAGGGGATTATCGAAAATGTCCCCAACATCGACCAAGCGATTGTTTCCGTTCACGGGCACAATGATTTAGGCTTGGCAGTTGCTAACTTCTTAGAAGCCGTCAAAAACGGCGCACGGCAACTAGAATGTACAATCAATGGCATTGGCGAACGAGCCGGCAATGCATCACTAGAAGAATTGGTAATGGCGTTGCATGTGCGGCGACAATATTTTAACCCTTATCTCGGCAGACCAGAAGATTCTCAAGAATCTCTGACAAATATTGACACCCGACAAATTTACAAAACCTCACGCTTAGTTTCTAATTTGACGGGAATGTTAGTACAACCAAATAAAGCAATTGTTGGGGCGAATGCCTTTGCCCATGAGTCGGGAATTCACCAAGATGGGGTGTTAAAGAACAAGCTAACCTACGAAATTATGGATGCCCAATTGATTGGCTTAACAGACAATCAGATAGTTTTGGGCAAACATTCAGGTAGAAATGCTTTCCGCACTCGGTTGAAAGAATTGGGCTTTGAACTGTCAGATACCGAGTTAAATAAAGCCTTCGTTAGATTCAAAGAAGTAGCAGATAAAAAGAAAGATATTTCTGATTGGGATTTGGAAGCGATCGTTAACGATGAAATCCAACAAGCACCCGATTTGTTCCGAGTAGAATTGGTGCAAGTTTCCTGTGGTAGCAACGCCCGCCCTACTGCTACAGTTACCCTGCGTACCCCAGAAGGTGAAGAATTAACCGATGCTGCGATCGGTACTGGGCCAGTGGATGCAGTTTATAAAGCCATCAACCGGGTGGTGAATGTACCCAACGAGTTGATTGAATTTTCTGTGCAGTCAGTAACAGCCGGTATTGATGCCATTGGCGAAGTGACGATTCGTCTACGTTATGAATCTAAAGTGTTTTCTGGTCATGCAGCGAACACAGATATCATCGTGGCATCCGCGCAAGCTTATGTAAATGCGCTGAATAGGTTGTATGCATCTTTGCAGACTCAAGAAAAGCCAGAGGAAGTAACAGCACAGAAAGTCTGAGATCGGAATCTGTGAAACTGCCAGTTTTTAGCTGATGCTAACAAACTCCTCCCCAACTTTGGGGAGGAGTTATTTATGAGTTCCAAAAATCGTTGGAAATTATGCTGACAGAAAAACATATAACTATCAGAGAAGCCACTAGCAAAGAAGACTTACTGATTGCACAACACTTTTATCAAATGTGGCTAGATATTGGTATTGATGAGAGTGATATCCTTCTGGAGTGCCAGAATATTACCCTCAAATTCATAGAAGAGGCGCGTCGAGATTTGTTTTACAAGGCTTTTGTTGCAGAGGTTGATAATACAGTTGTGGGTTCTGTAAGTTGTCAACTGTTTGCAGGTTTATACCCGAATGTTTTCAAAGATGAATACCGCAAATTTGGATATATTTGGGGCGTTTATGTTGAACAATCTTACCGCGGACAAGGAATTGCCAAATCTCTAACTAATAGAGCAATTGAATATTTAAAAGCAATTGGTTGCACGCGAGTAGTTCTTAACGCTTCGCCATCAGGTAAACCCGTTTACTCCAGCCTCGGTTTTTCTGAAGGGAATGTAATGCAATTAGATTTGGTCTGAGAATGGTTTTGACTTAGACCTATGTAAATTCAATCCCGGAAATACAATGATAGACCGTATCCTTCTTTTAGCTATTTTCATTGTCATCGGAATACCATTAAGTTTGTTAAGCATCTTCTATAGCTTAAATTATTCAGGTTTCTGTTTTGCAAAGATGCGTTATTTAAGTGATGAAGAAAAGTTACGAATGGCTTTTGATTATAACAATAGGGAGGATAAATTATTTGTATATGGAGGTGGAACAGTAAAATCTTACCAACATATCAAGTATGCAAGTTTTGATGAATATATCAAAGAAAATCCAGACTGCTGTTCTATCAATTACGGTGAACCATACAAGATTGCACAGGCTTCATTTATTCCAGAGTCTTCATTTTTAGATCGTATATCTGGACTTGGTTTTCGCGATTTGACAGTAATTAACTTCAAAGTACGTTATTTAGATGAAAACGGTAATGAGAGAGTACAAGAAGTACGTTTTGGAAATACTTTACGGAACTGTGGTCGTCCAGTATCCATTTGGTTTAATAAAGATACTTAATCACATTAAGTACATATCTTTTTAGGGGACTATAGCTATGTATCCCTAGCTTTTTATTAACTAAAGCGGGAAATACTATACCTATTAAACAACTCAAATGTATCGGAGATTAATAATGCAAAATCTAACAATAATCAGATTATAACTTTGTGCCTATAGGGGCAAATTTCCACTAATACAATTTTTTTTAAATAGAAATTGGATTTGACTGCAAGATGTTTTGATTGAAGAAATATCTAAATTATCATAGATTCAATAATGAACCGCACTTATTTTTTAGCTATTTTACTTGTAATTGGATTCCCGTTAACCATTTTAAGCATATACTTTAGCTTAAATTATTCAGGATTTTGCTTTGCTAAGATGCGTTATCTCAGCGAGAAAGATAAGCTTAAATTAGCTTTTGATTCTCTAAATAATGCAGAACAATTACGTATTAAAATTGCAGGTAAGATGCAATATCACGAATTTATCAAGTATAAAAGTTTTGATGAATATATTAAAGATAATCCTGATTGTTGTACGATTAGTCCTCGTGGTGGTGTTGATGCTATAGGAGATTCTTTTTTAACTCGTATATTTGGACTTCATTCTGGCGAGGGGATACGTATTAAGTTCAAAGTCCGCTATTTAGATGAAAATGGCTTGCAAATATCTCAAGAAAGAACTGCTGGCATTAGTTTACAAAACTGTGGGGAAGGAGTGACTTTAGATTAATATTTGTTAATTAACATAACTGAGATATTGGAGAATCGTAATGTCAATTTTAAATAAAAAATAAGGAAAACTACCTAATTATTCATATACCTATGAATTTCTTCATCAAGAGAGTAAATTTCAGGATTTAGAAGCAGCCCTAGCGACTATAAGTCGCGGCTATACAGACAAAAGCAGGTTAGCAAAACTTTAGATTTTGTGTCAGTCCAACTGCATGGACTACCTAAAAAAGCACTCCAGGGTAGGTTGGGTTGAGGAACGACACCCAACCTACGAATCTTCTTAACCGAGCAGTATTGCGATAGGATAAGTTTTTAGCTCAAGAAGCATCCGTGTTACTCGTATTCGTATTTGTGCAAAAAGTCAAGTTTATTGAGTTGATTATGAATATTGTTTACTTTTTTAGATTTTTCGATTTACTTATATCCATAAAATTTTATTCTGAGAAACGATGTTTATAGTCAGTTAGCTTGTATGAGTAGCGAGAAAACAACAGAATTGCCACTCTGGGTACAAGATAGAGATATAGTCATTGCTCATGATGAAGAAGTACAGTGGCGAGAAGGAAAACGCCCGGATTATTCATACACCAATGAATTTCTTCATCAAGAGAGTAAATTTCAGCATCCTGAAGGTTCTTTAGAAGCGATCGCTCAAAACTTAGTCCGAAATTTTGAGATGGAAGCTTCTAATAAATCTAATCCTGAACAGTGGCTTTCGATTGTTACTGATAAGTTTAAAATGAGTACCAATGGGGGACAACAATTCACTGCTCAGGATGTCGCAACTGAAGGTACTTATAACCTGTTTTTGGGTCAAAGTGAGCAGTATAGCTCTGAAACAGAAACCTTTGAATCGTCATTCCAAGTTTTTCACAATGCTTTTCCTAATGGCTTTCTTTGGGAATTAACAGAAATCCTTTCGGGGCCACCTAATGTAACCTTTAAGTGGCGACATTGGGGAACATTTAATGGTTCTTATAAAGACTATGCACCCACAGGTGAAACCATAGAAATCGTAGGAATTAGTATTGCTCGTGTGACTGATGATTTGAAGATTGAGTCTTTAGAGCATTATTTTGATAATAGTGTCTTTCTTCAGAAATTAACGGCAGGTGGTTGTCCCTTCCATTCCCAAAATCAGTAGCTTTGGCGACTAGAAGTTGCGGCTATAAAGACAAAACCTGTCTCCGCAGGTTAGCAAAACTTTGATTTTGTGGTAGTCCAACTGCATGGACTACCCTGCGGTAAGCAGCAAAGCACGTATGTTTGTGTAGTAGCGACTTCTACTCGTTTAATACTTTTAAAATATCCTCTTACTTATGCTTGATCAGTATTAGGATTTAAACGCATCATGATTTTTTCCGGCTCTGCCAAATTTTTAAAACCATAACGGCGATAAAGTCCATGAGCATCTTTTGTACCTAACAACCACCTTTGCACGTCTTGCAGTTCTGGATATTCCAAAATATATTCTACAAACCATTTTCCTAAACCCTATCCTCGATAAGACTCCAGAATAAAAACATCTTTTAATAATGCAGAAGTTGCATAGTCAGTGATGACTCTGGCAAAGCCAACTTGTTGATTATCTTCATAAATTTCAAAGCATAAAGAGTTTTGTATTGACTTTTCAAAAGTAGCTAACGGGATATTTTTAGCCCAATAGGAAGTTTGGAAAAAATCATGAATCATTTGAGTATCTAATTTAGATTTATCAGTGCTGATGTAAAACTTGTGTTTTAATTCTTCGTTCATTTGGCTGAATTTTTTATTTAATATGTTGATGCATAATAATTCATTTTAATTCATTATTACAGTCAGTACTTTGCAAACTAAGATGATGAAATTACTGAACCATTAGCTGGATAGTAGAGGCTATATTCAGTGTTTAAGAATATTGGTGCATCTACTATTGATTATGAATCAGCCTACAACAAAATCTTGGCAAGAAGTTCTTGCTGCTTTTAAAAAAATCTGGGGTTATGAAGATTTCCGTCCGCCACAGGGAGAAATTGTCAGCAGTTTATTGGCACAAAAAGATGCGCTGATTATTATGCCCACAGGTGGCGGAAAGTCGATTTGTTTTCAACTCCCCGCACTCCTACAAACAGGATTAACTTTAGTAGTTTCGCCCTTGGTGGCGTTGATGGAAAATCAAGTACAGGAACTACTACAAAGCTATCAAAAAGCAGCACTTTTGCATGCGGGATAGTTGATATACCTGTATTATCAGTACTTTCAGGCTTGTTTACCCAAACAATGCTCACTCAATGCTCAAACTATTGTTTTTGTGTACAAAATGCTATTGTTGGGTAACTTTTGGCACACAGTATTAGTGTTCAAACAATGCTCAAATAATTGACATAATACCCTGTTTCCAGAGTGCTACTTTTACCTAACACTTTTAATGTTAGTTTAAGTGTTACTTGTAGGTAGCACTTCCTGGGAAGGTATACCCTATGCTTCCAAATAAACAATTATCGACTATTCAGAATATGCTTTCATCTCTTGTAGTAAAGCAAGAGTACTGCAAAAGATGACATTTAAGCATAGGGCAGCCTGTTTACTGAATTAAATATAATCAGGCACTATGGCATTTCCGTTTACAGCCGTTACGACGTTTAACTTGTATGTGGAAGCAAAGGACTGAAGATTGAGAGTGGTATCAGTTTCAACGGTTCCTGTCACTGGTAGCGGATAAGCGTTTAATCTCTCTCCTTTCTCAGCGCTGGTATTGTCGTTATTTGCGGTAATTTGTGCTACGGCACACGCTTGCAAAAAGATAGCCAAGAACTCACATACAGTAACGTTGATTGGTAATACAGCCATAGAAGCAATGTAAGTAGCGACTTCTGTGCTTGTGCATTTAGCATGAATTTGAGCAAGTGTTAGGTCTGGAGTAGCGGTCATCTTTGCACCTTGTTGTAACTTGATTATTTACCTAAATTAGTTTTCCCCACAATCAATCTTGAAGTCACATAGCAGTGGTTGGGGTACTCCAGAAAGGATAAATGCTTAGAAGCTATCAAAGGTCACCTTGAACATGGTTTGGACTTTTCCACCTCATCAGGGAAAAGTACTGGAGGTAGACCAAAGCAAGATACAAGGTTGTCTGTGGAAGGTTTTAAGTTACTCGGTATGATGTCTGGCACGGAACAAGGCGGAAACATTAGAAGGTATTTTATTCAGTGAGAACGAGAGAGTATAAACCAGGCTCGTTAATAGTTGCCATTTCCCTACTTTGACCTGATGTCGTTATTACCGACATCCCTTTTTCATCGTCATCTAATCTATCTAGTGCATCTCTACTGTTTGCAATACCCAATACATTGCAAACATCTGCAAGAAAAGAATTTTATCCGTCACAGTATACATTTCAGCCTATTTTCTTATTTCTGTCCCAAAATAAGTTGACACTCTCTTATTTAATGGCTATAAATAAGAAAAGGCAGAGACAGCAAGGGATTCAGAGATTTATCGATTCCATAGCGCTGTTGATGTCGATTAGTAAAGTTAGCTGAGGGAAACAATAGCTTATGCCTAGAGGTATTCCGAAGACAGGTAAACGTAATCCTGGGGGTGGCAGAAAAAAGAAGTTTGATACTCCTACAGTACGTAAGCGCATACCTAAAGCACTTGCAGAAAAGATTGAAGACATCCACCAATTTTTAATGGAATTGGATGAGGAGATTAGCAAGTGGGAACAAGTGTGTGATGAGAAATCTACAAGCCCAAGGTATGAAAGAGCGAGGCAACTTGTTCTACTCCTAAGAGAGCGAATTAATGCACTAGGCATTAACATCAGTTCCACCAATTCTGATAACCAAGAAAACAAACAAGAGGAATAGTTAAACAGATGAATACCAAAAATACAACTAGCAATATTGTTCCATTCCGCCGTTGGGTCAACGATTGTGACCGAATAAAAGCGTATGTGATTCCCGCCCCTAATGGGAAATGGCGTTGTTATTGCTACTGTCGTATTAGTTGTGACGGACTTTGTTATGAAGGGGATTTATCACAGATGATTTACCCTACAAAATCTAGAGCTATTGCCAGCGTTCAGTTCATGGTCAGAGGTTTATTTGAGAATAGTGAATTAGGCACTCTATTAAAAATACCTACCAAGGAACCGTAGTCCTAGTAGGTATTGGAAATGATTGATTTTGTCTAGTCTGTTAATTCAACATTCCCTTTGGTAGCTGGTAACTGCCAGAGGGAAACCAAAACAAAAATGTTTAGTAATCAATATCATGATAGCACTGTCATCCGTCAAAACTAACAGCATCCTGGAAACCAGCAACACAAGTGGACTCCCTGCTGCATACGATTATGCAACGATATATTGTGACAACACTTCCTATTCACTGGCATCAAGTCAAGAGCGAGATGAGAACCAATTGGTAAATGATTCCACCGAAGTTGCAACAAGCAATACAAAAACTGTTTGCGGTAAAAATCTCGCACTGAGAAACAAAGCACTTCGGGTATTTCGAGATAGGTGTTACCCTTTCTTCTCATTAGATGAAATTGCTCTATACCACAAGCCAAAAGACATCAGAGATTACATAACTCTACACGTTCACCCTTTCAACAAAGCTTGCCATCGTGACTTAAGCGTTCGCGGTGGGAGTAAGGACTTTTGGGAATCCGTGATTAAGTGGTGTGAGGTATACCCATCCTCTCAAACTAACACTCCACACTAACACTCTAACTAACACTTTTAGTGTTACCTGGAATGTTAGTACAGGGTAACACTTTCAACAGAGGTATACCCTGTACTGCTGTGCTTTGCGAACGGTTAAATAGTCGATGCCGCCCATAAGTTGTAGACCTAATTTTACAGTGTCTACCCCAAAAAGTTTTTCTAATACCTTAAGGTATTAGAAAAATATTTTATTGTATTGAGCTTTGGAGCGATCGCAATCACGAGTCATTGCTGATAAGTTTTGTGGGGGATGACTGTCTTAAGACTTCCCAAGTTTGGCGTGTAAATGAAAATCAAACTGCAAGGACTACCGATGTAATCAATTACAGGTTATATTAATGCCCTCACAAAAACTCTAGAATCCAGCACTATGTTTGTACTCTCACATAACTTGCGTTTTCAGGTTTATCGCCGTGGTAATTGCATCGGTGTGGTGAAATATTCTCAAGGTCATGGTAAGTGGTATGCACAAGTTTATCAGTGTGGTAAAAAGTGGAATGATTTTGTAAGGGAGCTTGCAAGCTGGGTAGGTGAGACGGCTGGTAAAGCTACGGCTCCTATGCATGAGATGTTAATGCGTTATGCTGACTTTCCCCTTGAGAAGCAGCGCTGGCAATTGCCACCTTTTGCAAACAAAGCAGAATGTTTAAAACGTGTTCACAGTTTTTAGGCGAATGCTATTCATGAGCTTCCCAATAAAATGATATGTAGGTATACCCTGTCCCTCAAACTAACACTCCAAAGTAACACTTTTACTAACACTAAAAATGTTAGTTTGAAGTAACACTTTTTACAGAGGGGTATACCTATCTTGTTGTTTTCTGGATTCTAAATATTTGGCATTACAACATCACTGATATCACCCAAGTACTTTTTATCATCAAGAAGTTTTTCTATTAACTCTTGCTGTTTTCTAACTTGTTCCTTTAGTAGGTCAAGTTCAGTTTGCTGTTGAGATTGTTGATTAGCTGGTAACTCTGGGTTAATTTGCATTGCTCTATCAGCGATATCTTGATAATGTTTTTGACTCACTAATTCACCATGCCCACACCATGCACTAACTATTTTTTCGTCTCTATTTAAATCGAATATCTGATGAGTGATGAATGTATGACGAGTATTGTAAGGTGACAGATATTTAGTGAGCTTACCTTGCTTAACTAATTCGGTAATTATTCCTTTATTTTTATTTGCCTCATTTCCTTTCCAGGCGCGACAGAATACATTATCCAGAATTATTTTCCCTCTTTTGCTTTTGAAAACAATATCATTCAGTTCACCTTGTGGTATCGATTTCAGAAGGTTCCACACCTCACCATCTTTAGGCATAGGGAAAATTCTAATTAAATCCTTGTCCCCCTTGGCTGTTTTTGTGGGATAAAACCTTTTGGTTTGATTGTCGTAAGTACGCCTAATAAGTATTTGCTCTTTATTCCACAAAACATCACACCACATAAAAGCTATTGCTTCACCCGTCCTACAGCCAGTGAATAATTTGAATTTAGTAAATGAATACCAGTGGCTTATCTGTGGTGTATTTTTGATGTAATCAAGTATCAATTGCACCTCATCCCAAGCATAAGCTTTTGTTGTGTCCAATACATCATCATCAGACTCGGTTTCTATTTCATTTTGTTTTTTACCTTTAGCACCTTTAACTGTAATTTCATTCTCTAGTTTTTCGTAAGGATTGGAGTTAATCAATTTTTGACGCATTGCCAATTGATAAGCTTTTGATAAATGACCGATGAGTTTTTTAACATTTATCAGACTTCTATTCTCAAACAGCCAATTCCTTATCTTCATTGCATCTTGTGACTCTGTAGCCTTAATCGCTGACTCAATGAAGTTGACATAACAGCCCATAAAAACATTCTCAAAAGTACTTTCCTTTAAGTCGTGCTTGCGGTACTCACAATACATACCCCACACTTCCATTAAGCCGAGTTCGGGCTTGGGTGGTAGTTGGTCATCTGATGTAGTTTCACTTTTCACCAACCTCAACCTTGCTTGCAAACCGTACTCCTTCAAAATTTCTTGATATCGACCCAAGTCAAAGTTACCTTTACCGTCATCTAATTTCCCGTCCTCAAGTTCTATCTGTAGTCGTCTTTGTAACTGACTAGCCTTGCTTTCCCAACCGTCTATTAGCGAGATACCTGTCGCTAGCTTTATTTGACCCTTGTTGCAATAACTTCTAGGAAAACAAGCCTTGACACTTCCTGAATCAATCCTGACGGCTACTTGACCCTTCTTAGCTTTACCCGTCGGTGTTTTGCTGCTATTTACCATAATGCTCATTTAATGCTCAAAATGTGGAAGTCAGTTATTTTAGAACTGCCTTATAAGGATTATAAATTATAGCTAGTTATCATGCGGGATTAGGTGCAACCGAACGCCGTGCAGTAGAAGCAAGCTGGTTAAGTGGTAAAATGCCTTTTGTCGTTTGCACCTGTGCTTTTGGCATGGGGATAAATAAAAGTGATGTTCGTTGGGTGGCCCATTTTCACGCACCACATCTGCTATCTGAATATGTGCAAGAAATTGGCCGCGCTGGAAGGGATGGGAAACCGGCCCAAGCGTTGACATTGGTGAGTGAACCTACAGGGTGGTTAGATCCAGAGGATAAGCAAAGACAGGAGTTTTTTCAAGAGCAAATGCGATCGCAACAACAAATAGCGCAGCAACTTGTGAAAAAATTACCAAAACAGGGAGAAGTGAATGCAGTAACTCGACAATTTCCTGAAGGTGCAACGGCGCTAGCATTACTCCACAGCAGTGGTCAGTTAAACTGGCTTGACCCTTTCCATTACACCATTGCTCAAAAAGCAGGAAATCAGCCACCAACACAATTACACGCTGCTAAACAGATGCATCAATACCTGACAACTAAACAGTGTCGCTGGCAGTTTTTGTTAAACGCTTTTGGTTTTGACAAAGAAGCCGCTAACCTGCGTTGCGGACATTGCGACAATTGTCGTCAATGAGTATAAAAGACTCATCACTGAGTATCAAAGACTCATCACCGAGTATAAAAGACTCATCACCGAGTATCAAAGACTCGTCGCCGAGTATCAAAGACTCATCGCCGAGTATCAAAGACTCGTCGCCGAGTATAAAAGACTTTGACTTTTGACTTTTGACTTCCGCCTTGCGGTACTAGGTTCATCCAATAGGATGAATTGTCATTTTCACTGCCAAGTGACAATAGGGTAGTCAAGTAGAGGATGAAAATATGTCATCTGCTCAAGCGCCCTCCTTAGCACCGCTGATTCCGCGCGAAATTCTGTTTGGGAATCCCGAAAAAACTAGCCCACAACTCTCGCCTGATGGCAAGTACTTGGCATATATCGCCCCTGATGAAAAAAATGTCTTGCAGGTATGGTTGCGAACTATAGGACAAGAAGACGACCAGATACTAACTGTCGATAAAAAGCGGGGTATCCGCATTTTCTTCTGGACTTATAACGCCGACCAGTTAATGTATATGCAAGACTCGGATGGCGACGAGAACTTTCATCTCCACTTGGTTAATATTCACTCCAAGATTGTGCGTGACTTAACGCCATTCCAAGGTGTAAAAGCCGAACTTGTGGAACTGGAACCTAAATTTCCAGATCAAGTGCTGGTAGCGTTGAACTTGAACAATCCCCAAAAGTTTGACGTTTATCGCATCAATCTAAAAAATGGTGCTGTGGAGTTCGACACCGATAACCCCGGTAACATTATCAGTTGGACATCTGATGCTGAGTTTCAAATACGTGCAGCAACGGCTAGCACACCCGATGGTGGTTACGATTTGTTATTGCAGAAACCAGATAAACAGTGGGAAACTCTCCGTCACTGGGGGCCAGAAGAGGAAGGGAATTCTGTTAGCTTCTCAGATGATGGCAAAACCCTTTACATTCAAGGGAATCACGATGCTAACGCTAAACGTCTGCTAGCGATTGACCTAGACACCCGTCAAGAAACTGTCATTGCTGAAGATGAACAGTATGATGTCGTGGGGATAATCATTCAGCCATTAACGCGAGTTATCCAAGCAGTTTCTTTTTACAAAGACAAACAGGAATGGCAGGTAATTGACCAAAGTATCGCTGCTGATTTTGAGGAAATCGCTAAGGTGCGTCCTGGAGAATTCTCTATAATTAGCCGCGACTTGGAAGATAAAACCTGGTTAGTGGCTTATAGAACTGACAATGGGCCAGTTTATTACTATGCCTACAACAGAGAGTCCAAAAGTAGTACTTTCCTTTTTAGTAACCAACCCAAACTCGAAACGTTGCAGTTAGCTTCAATGGAACCGATTTCCTATGAAGCGCGGGATGGTTTGACTATCCACAGTTACCTAACAACCCCTGTGGGAATACCTACGCAGAATCTACCAACAGTACTGCTGGTTCATGGTGGCCCTTGGGCGCGGGATGTTTGGGGCTTCTCTCCCACAGCGCAATGGCTAGCTAACCGTGGTTACGCTGTCTTGCAAGTAAACTTTCGCGGTTCCACTGGCTACGGCAAAGCATTTTTGAATGCTGGAAATCGGGAATGGGCTGCTAAAATGCACGACGATTTGATTGATGCTGTTAACTGGCTAGTGGAACAAGGTATTTCTGACCCGCAAAAGATTGCGATTATGGGCGGCTCTTATGGCGGTTATGCCACCCTAGTGGGGTTAACTTTTACACCAGAAGTTTTTGCCGCTGGTGTGGATATTGTGGGGCCGAGTAACCTAATTACGCTGATAGGAACTATACCGCCTTATTGGGAACCGCTGAAGGCAATGCTTTACCATCGTGTCGGTAACTTGGAGACAGAAGAGGAGTTTTTGAAATCGCGATCGCCTTTATTTTTCGCTGACCGGATTCAAAAACCTTTACTTATCGGTCAAGGTGCAAATGATCCGCGAGTGAAACAATCAGAAAGTGATCAAATTGTCAATGCAATGCAGCAAGCTGGTTTACCAGTGCAATATGCACTTTACACAGATGAAGGACATGGTTTTGCCAGACCAGAAAATCGGTTGCACTTTTTTGCGATCGCAGAAGAGTTTCTCGCCAAATATTTAGGCGGTAGATTTGAACCTTTGGCAGATATCCCCGGTCATTCAGGAATAGTTAAATAAAGTTTCACGCATGGTGGTTAGTGTAATTTACTGACCACTTTTTAGCGACAAATATTTGAGAAACTTAGATTTCGCACGCTTCCACATCTGCTTAGACAGAAGAATCGAGTCCTGTCGTCATAAGTTTACTAATACTTATGAGGCTGCTTGGACAGTGGAATAAAAAAATCCCACAATGCCCAGCGCGATATAAGCGAAAATGAAATTCTAAGTGTCGCAAAAGCCTTGCCTAATGGATGGACGAGAGTTCTACTCAAGCTTAATTCGGCTTCATATTCTGCATCATGCAATTCAGGAGCCAATTTTTGGGCTAGGCATTATTGAAGAACTGGCACGTCACGGCTATAAACTCAGTGCCGGAACACTCTATCCAATGTTGCATGATATGGAGCGCAAGGGATACCTATATTCCGTTGAGCAGAGATCGGGACGGCAAAGCCGACGACTCTACCGAGCTACCGATTTAGGAAAAATGACTTTAGAGGATGCTAAAGAAAAGGTACGGGAATTATTTGGCGAATTGTTCGAGGAGTCATGATGAGTGCTGAGTGCTGAGTGCTGAGTAGGGAGTAGGGAGTAAGGGAGTAAGGGGAGATGAGAGAAATGAGGGAGTAGGGGAAAACTTTTAACTGCTAACTGCTAACTTCTAACTCAGCACTCTTCAGGAGAGGTTTTCTAAAAAATTCTGGAGATGAGGTTGATCTGGGTTGATATCAAGTTCTTTTGCTTTTGCTAAAATCTGTTCACAATTCAGCTTTTGTTGAGTTGCAAAGGCAATGAGCGCTAAGGCGCTAGCTCGTCCTCCTGCACCACAATGAAAATATACAGGAGTCGGCAATCCCTCTACTTCTGAGAGAACTGTTGCAGTCAAGTTGTCGTTGGCTGAATTTGTCTTGAGTGGAACATTAACATATTCAAGACCTATGGCTTTTGCTTGTTGCTGTTCGTCTGCTAAGGCTCCAGTTTCATCAAGCGATCGCAGATTCACCACAGACTTATACCCTTCATCAGCAAGCTGTTTTAGTGTCTCTGGGGTTGGCTGTCCACCTGCCGAAAACTTATCGCTCACTTTCTTGACATTACTCATATATACTCCGTAATCTCGATTGTATTACCGTGTTTTTGAGCCAATGGCATAGTATCACAAATTAATTTCTAATTATATAGATTTTCGTTATCGAAATTCGATATCCTAATTTTGTCATCTTCATTAACCAGGAAAACCATAGTGACGCAAGAAGCTGAGGATATCCAGAAAGAGCAAGAAGTGATTTCCTATAATGCTCTGACTCCCAAACAACAAAAGCAGCGATTAACAGAACTGGCGGCGGTGTTTTTGCGATTGGGGGCGATCGCTTTTGGTGGCCCTGCTGCTCACATCGCCATGATGGACAATGAAGTAGTGAATCGCCGTCAGTGGATGAGCCGGGAGAAACTGCTAGATTTACTGGGAATTACGAATTTGATTCCAGGCCCCAACTCGACGGAATTAGCCATTCACATTGGCTACGAACGAGCCGGATGGCGTGGTTTAATAGTTGCGGGTAGCTGCTTTATTCTACCTGCGATGTTGATTGTTTGGGCATTAGCCGCCATTTATGCTCGTTATCAAACAGTTCCCCAGGTAGAATGGCTGCTCTATGGAATTAAACCTGTAATTATTGCGATCGTGATTCAGGCTGTGTGGAATTTGGGGAAAAAGGCAGCCAAAGACGTACCGACGATCATTGCCGGGGTGGCAGCGATCGCAGCATACTTAGCTGGATTGAATGAAATTTTGGTGCTTATTTTGCTAGGTATCGCTGTGATGCTACTCAAGAATTGGCAAGCCAGAGGACACACAAGCGGAGTATTCCTGTTACCTATGTCAGGTATTTTGGCGCAGGTTGGGAGTACAACAGCAGCAGTTACATCAGTCAGTTGGATTAACGTCTTTGTCTTTTTTCTCAAAATTGGATGTGTTCTCTATGGTAGTGGCTATGTATTGCTGGCATTTCTGCAACGTGATTTAGTCGAGCGCAATCAGTGGCTCACATCACAACAGCTTTTAGATGCCGTAGCGATCGGTCAGTTTACACCGGGGCCTGTTTTCACCACCGCCACATTTATTGGATATTTGCTAGCAGGAAATGCTGGGGCAATCGCTGCTACAATCGGTATTTTCTTGCCAGCTTTTATGCTGGTGTTGCTGGTTAATCCTTGGGTTCCTAAGTTGCGTCAATCTCCTTGGGCAAGTGGATTTTTGGATGGTGTAAATGCAGCTTCTTTAGGATTAATGGCAGGAGTCACATACACATTGGGACGAGCCGCACTGGTAGATTGGTTAACAATTATCATGGCAGTTTTGAGTGCGATCGCTGTGTTTCGATTTAAAATTAATTCAGCCTGGTTGGTGCTAGCAGGAGGAGCGATTGGATTGGCTTCATACATATTATTTAGCTGAAGATAGCGATACAAAAGCAGTTATAAACCTTTTTGGATGAGTGAATTTTAACTTTTTACTTTTGCCTTGCTGGGTGTATTCCTTTCTCCGGCTTGGAGTAATTGCTGTGCGGTATAAATCTGGGAAAATAGTAGAAGCGATCGCACTATTTCCTGCAAATCTGGTTTCTTCAACAGCACCTACAATTCAGTACACTTCATCATGAGTGCCGATATCAATTAGCAAAATTTCTTCTTCACCAGATTCTATATTTTGCACGAAGTTAAAGACAATGCGACAATCATAGTCCACTGAACACGCCCAAGCTCCAGACAGTTTGCCTTTAAGTTTATGAGTCTGCAACAATGGATCAAATGGATCGGCGGTTAGTAGTGCTAACCGCTCTTCAATTCGCTCTTGTAATTCTGGCTGTCGTCGTACCAATCGCTTAAATGCTCGTTTAAACGATGATGCCAGAACTACAGTTCTCACTTGCGTAACTCATCCATTATTTGAGTCACAGTTCCACGGAACACTTTTCCCGACTGGTAGTCTACTTGTGCTTGAGCGATATTAGCAGCAATTTCAGAACGCCGCCGTTCTGCCAACCGATGACTTATCAGATCAATTAATGTTTCTTGTTCATCTACCGATAAGTTTTCGATGCTTTCTAGAACTTGATCTAACCTGGAGACTGATGTCATTATTTATTGTTACCTTGGTTGCAGTACATAACTATTACATAAGTCCTAAAATTGTTGTAAAAACCGCAAATCGCTAGCATACAACCGACGAATATCATCGATTTGGTGTAACACCATTGCAAAGCGTTCTACACCGAAACCCGCAGCAAACCCTGTATAAATTTCTGGGTCATAACCCACAGACTTAAGTACATTTGGATCGACCATACCGCAGCCCATCACCTCCAACCAGCGACCATTCCACTGCAAATCTACTTCAGCGGAAGGTTCGGTAAAGGGGAAATAACTGGCGCGGAAGCGAATTGGCAAATCGCCAAATATTGCTTGTAAAAATACTTTAATTGTGCCTTTGAGGTCTGTAAAAGTTAGTCCCTCGTCAATAGCTAAAAGTTCTATTTGATGGAAAACAGCCGAGTGAGTTGCATCTACATTATCTCGCCGATAAACTCGCCCTGGAGCCACAACCCGAATCGGTGGTTCTTCTCTTTCCATGTAACGAATTTGTACTGACGAGGTATGAGTACGGAGAAGATTACCATCTGGCAGGTAGAAGGTATCCTGCATATCACGGGCGGGGTGGTCAGGTGGGGTATTCAAAGCCTCGAAATTATAGTAATCTGTTTCCATCTCTGGCCCTTGAGCCACGGTGTAACCCATACCAACAAAGATATCCAGTGCCCGATCGATAATGCCGTTGAGGGGATGAATGCGACCTTGGGGGCTGTAAATTCCCGGCATAGTTACATCTAGGGTTTCCGCCTCTAGCTGTAGTTGAATTTGTGCGGATTCCAGGGCGACGCGTTGCTGGTCTAGACTAGTTTGCAGGGATTCTTTAACTGTATTAGCGATCGCTCCAATTTTTGGCCGTTCCTCTGCACTCATTTGCCCCATACTTCGCAACAGTGCCCCCAACTCGCCTTTTTTACCCAGATAGTTAACTCTGAGTTCTTCCAGACGTTCTAGAGTGTCGGCGGCTGCGATCGCTTTTTCTCCTTCTTGCCGCAGTGCTAAAAGTTGAGCTTCTAAATTGCTAGTCATTAGTTATTAGTCATTGGTCATTTGTCATTAGTCTATAGTCAAAAGCTGTGAACTGGTCGATAAATAAACCTACAGCTACACCATTAACATCAGCCAAAGGCGAGGGTCA
The DNA here is from genome assembly GCF_051172895.1 of Nostoc sp. CALU 1950. Taxonomy (NCBI): domain Bacteria; kingdom Bacillati; phylum Cyanobacteriota; class Cyanophyceae; order Nostocales; family Nostocaceae; genus Nostoc; species Nostoc sp. CALU 1950. Next base: position 45,603 of record NZ_JBDNJQ010000012.1, read on the forward strand.
AAACCAAACCTTTAGAGACAATTGGGGTAGTAGAGCGGGCGCGTAAATCCAGCTAACATCTCAATTAACAAAGACTTGACGATAGACAAGGGGATTGAACAACTTGTTAAAGGTAGGCAAACGTTTGCCACAGTGTACTTAGTGAGTATAAATATTTTTTTGCTAGTTGTGACCTCAGACATTGACAAATGGCTAATAACAAATAACTAATAACTAATAACGAATGACCAATGACCAATGACTAATGACTAATGACCAATAACTATGAAATTACTAATTAGTAACGATGACGGCATTTCTGCTTTGGGGATTCGTACCCTAGCCAACTACTTGGCAGAGGCAGGTCATGATGTCAGTGTAGTTTGCCCAGATCGAGAGCGATCGGCAACTGGACACGGGTTAACTTTACACCAACCCATTCGCGCCGAAATTGTTGAAGGGATTTTTCATCCTGCTATCAAAGCTTGGGCTTGCGATGGTACGCCTTCAGATTGCGTCAAATTAGCGCTGTGGGCTTTGCTCTCGACTCCCCCCGATTTGGTTCTCTCTGGGATTAATCAAGGTGCGAATTTGGGAACTGAAATTCTGTATTCCGGCACTGTATCTGCGGCAATGGAAGGTTTAATTGAAGGCATTCCTAGCATAGCGCTAAGTCTTATGAGCCACACATCTAAAGACTTTCAACCTGCTGCTAAGTTTGCCAAAATTCTCGTAGACCAGTTAGCCCAAAAACCGCTACCAGATTTAATGTTGCTCAACGTCAATATTCCTGCGGTCAAATGGGAAGAAATTGCCGGCGTTACTCTCACCCGTCAAGGAATACGGCGTTACATTGATGTATTTGATAAACGAGTTGATCCTCGTGGAAAAACGTACTACTGGCTAACTGGAGAGGTAATCGAGGATGTGGAACCCCCAACCGGATTAAATCTGCCTGAAAATGTACCTACAGATGTGCAGGTTGTGCGTAAAAACTACATCAGTATTACCCCGTTACAATACAATTTGACTTACGCAACTGGACTAGATAAATTGTCTGATTGGGAATTCAATATTCCTGGAATAATTTGATTTATCAGGACAAATCCGAGGTTATTTAAATACATTAGAGAAAAATGTAGGCTATAACGTAGGGGCACTCTTGAAATAACTGATACACATCCACCCCAAAATCTGGAAAATTTTAACTGACAGTATTTCATCAACATTACACAATCAGCCAGAAACAGGGTATGCTGTTTTACCAAGAAATCCTCCCTCTAGCAAAATTGGCGAGACAGCATAAACTTAGACAGAATAAGTAACAATTTTTCCAAATATCGCCCGCTCAGTCCAGCAAGCAATACACATGTCTAGGATAGAGAACCAATTTACCGTACAATTTTGGGGCGTTCGCGGCAGCATCCCCAGTCCAGGGCCACACACCGTTCGTTACGGCGGTAATACCCCTTGCATATCAATGCAAGCGGGCGATAAACGCTTAATTTTCGATGCTGGCACGGGACTACATGTTTTGGGGCAATCTTTGTTGCGCCAAATGCCGTTAGAAGCTCACATATTTTTTACCCACTCTCACTGGGATCACATGCAGGGTTTTCCCTTCTTTACCCCAGGGTTTGTAAAGGGTAATGACTTTCATATCTACGGCGCGATCGCACCTGATGGTTCTACCATAGAACAGCGCCTCAACGATCAAATGTTACACCCGAACTTTCCCGTACCCTTGCAGATTATGCAAGCCAATTTAAAGTTCTACGACATTCGACCGGGGCAACCAATCCACATTGATGACGTTACCGTAGAAACAGCACCTTTAAACCATCCAGGTGAAGCCGTAGGATACCGCGTCAATTGGCGTGGTGGTGCTGCTGCTTATATCACCGATACCGAACATTTTCCCGACCGACTCGATGACAATGTGCTGTGGCTAGCTCGTAATGCCGACATCTTAATTTACGATTCTACTTACACAGACGAGGAATATCATTGCCCAACATCCCTGAAAATTGGCTGGGGACATTCTACCTGGCAAGAAGCTGTGAAAGTGGCACAAGCTGCTAACGTCAAAACTCTGGTGATTTACCACCACGACCCCGCCCACAATGATGACTTTTTGGATCGTGTAGGCAAACAAGCCGCTGAAAAATTTCCTGGCGCTATTATGGCACGAGAAGGAATGGTACTTCAGATTCCCACTTCAGTTGCCTTATCAGAATCTTTTCCTGTTAGTAAATTTTCTACCTAGAGATTGCGATCGCAGGAATTGGAGATTTTAGATTAGATTGGTGATCAGAAGCTTTCAGCGTGAGAGCGTACCTGTTGGCTGCACAGTGAGACAGCACTGCCCAGAGTTGTCAAAGCGCCGATTAAAGGATCAGGGCGACAACAGGAGGACACACTTTATAGATTCACCAACACAGTCCAGACAACCACAGACCCCGTTTCTTGCGGCTGATGGTCGGGTTAAAACCTCGTTACAGTCTCAACATGGGACTAGAGCCTTTTTAGCTCTGGTATTTGAGGTTATTTGGACTTAGCAATTTAGCTGTAAGCTTATTGCACAAGAAAGCATCTTGGGAGACTTCCCGTGGGTTAGGCTTTTGGCTGATAGCTAAAAGGGGTGGCATCAACGCCCTGGCTGATCGCACAAGAACTCATGGGCAGTTGGTGAATGTCTTCCTCAAGTCGGTTTACCATAGGGTAGCTTCCCGCTGATAGCTAAAATAAACCTAAAATCTCAGAATCCACGTGCTAAATTTGTCTCAAAATGGGTGTTCTGTGTGGGTTGCTTCTTCAAGTGAAGGGCTACTAACGCCGACTGCTGTTGCCCTTGGCAAGTTTGATGGTGTTCATCTTGGTCATCAAAGGGTAATTCAGCCAGTCTTGCACGCTGGTAGTCACTTGTCAGTAGCCAGTAGCCCGCAGTCAAAGGAAAATCAACTGCCAAATCAAGAATATATCTACTCAACAGTTGTCACCTTTGACCCCCATCCACAGGAGTTCTTTACAGGACAACCCCGGACTTTGTTAACGCCACTGGATGAAAAAGTCCAACAATTGCGATCGCTTGGGGTAGAACAACTAGTATTACTACCCTTTGACAAAGAATTGTCTGTTTTAACTCCCGAAGATTTCGTCGAAAAAATTCTTGTGCAACAACTGCAATGCCAGCAAATTAGTATCGGGGAAGATTTTTGTTTTGGTGAAAAGCGTAGTGGTACTGCCAAAGATTTGCAATTAATCGCCGCCAAGTACAATATCCCTGTGGCGATCGTTCCCTTACAAACTTATACAGGTGACTCGCCCAGCCAAAGTAATTGCGTTAGTACTACTCCGACTCAAGATGCCCGCATTAGCACTTCATTGATCCGCCAAACCCTTGAGCAGGGAGACATCGAAAACGCAAATCTACTACTAGGACGCCCTTACACCCTCTTTGGTGATGTCGTTCAAGGTCAACAATTGGGCAGAACAATTGGCTTTCCTACCGCTAACCTCCAACTACCAAAAGAAAAGTTTTTGCCCCGCCAAGGAGTCTATGCTGTCCGCGTTTTCACTCTCACTGAAACATCAGATGTTGCTCATAGTGAGGGCTTGGGCGTAATGAATATCGGTAATCGTCCAACTGTAAACGGTACTTATTCATCTGTGGAAGTACATTTATTAGATTGGTCTGGTGATTTGTATGGCAAAAAACTGGCTGTGCAGCTAGTTAAATTTTTACGCCCTGAACAAAAATTTCCTTCTCTAGAAGCCCTGAAAACACAAATTCAACTTGACTGCGTTGTTGCTAGAGAAGTTTTGGGTGCTTAGTGGGAACAATAGATAGGGCATTGGAAGAGGCAGAGGTGCGGAGGGGCAGAGGGGCAGAGGGAAAAAACTTACTGCAACTTCTCCTCTGCTCCTCTGCTCCCCTGCTCCCCCACTCCCCACTCCCCATTTCCCACAACGCATGAGAGAAAAAATCGACGCCTTAACACAAAATCTGGCTCTTACCATCGTTGGCAAAGCTGAGGCAATACGCTTAGTGCTAGTCGCCTTATTAGGTGGTGGTCATGCCCTCCTAGAAGATGTCCCTGGTGTTGGTAAAACCCTCCTCGCTAAATCTCTGGCTCGTTCAGTGGATGGCAAGTTTCAACGGTTGCAATGCACTCCCGATTTACTACCAACTGACATTACTGGCACCAACATTTGGAACCCTAAAAGTGGCGAATTTACTTTTCTGACTGGGCCAGTCTTTACCAATGTGCTATTAGCTGACGAAATTAACCGCGCCACACCCCGCACTCAGTCAGCTTTACTGGAAGTTATGGAAGAACATCAGGTAACAGTCGATGGTGTCTCTCGTCCAGTTCCCCAACCCTTCTTTGTCATTGCCACTCAAAACCCTATCGAGTATCAAGGTACTTTTCCCCTGCCGGAAGCGCAAATGGATCGGTTTATGTTGTCGCTGAGTTTGGGCTATCCTTCTGAGGCAGAAGAACTCCTGATGCTGCAAAATCTCCAAAATGGTATAAAAGTTGCCGATTTGCAGCCTTGTATTACCTTGGCTGAAGTACAGGAATTGCGTTACCTCTGCTCTCAAGTAAAAGTGGCAACTTCCTTGCAGCAGTACATCCTCGAATTAGTACGAGTAACACGCCAAGATGAGGAAATTGCCCTTGGCGTCAGTCCACGTGGCACATTAGCATTACAACGGGCTGCCCAAGCGCTAGCTTTTCTATCAGGGCGTGATTATGCCATTCCTGATGATGTGAAGTCTCTTGTCCCCCATGTTCTTTGCCATCGCCTTATTCCTAGAGGAGGACGCAATGCAAGGACTGTTGTTGAGCGATTATTGCGATCGGTTTCTATTCCTTAAGGTAACGTGACTTCGTTTGTGTAGCCGCGATTCCAATCGCCCGGTGTTTCTTCCAAAAGTGGATGCTCCCAGTAATTGTGCAGAGTTAGCGCGTCTCAAAGTCTATTGACAAGCAGACTTGTTTGATAAGCAATTTTTGCGGGAAACAAAGTGGCAGGACGAGAGCTAGGGTAGATTTAATCCATCTATAGGACTCATATTTGATTTCTGAAAAAACTCAGTACAACTAAGAAGCCTTTTTTCCTGTTGCCTATTGCCTGCCTATCGCGCTTGCGCTGCGCTTGTCTGCGACACGCTCCGCGAACGCGCACCACGCAAATCAGTTCAGAAATCAAAGCGGATTCCTATAGTTGCAAGCTCAAAGTATTCAGGTCTAGAATAATTTGTTTTAGTCCGTGTTAGTCATTATGTGCTTCATCATTCTTTTTGCTCAGTGTTAATAGTGCCATAGTCGCTAGTAAAAATTGAGCCAATTTATTTCTTTTGAAGCGCAAAAACAAGCACGATTATTTCACTAATAACGCCCGCAAGCATTCCATACGCTGCTGAATTAGCTCCGCTATGTCTGGTAAAAATCAGACTGCCACATACTACTAAAGTAAAAGTTGCAGCAACTACTGTTGCCAAGTTGATCAGCCAGTTCTTGCCTTTGTGAATAAGTAGCCCTTGAAACGTATTTTGCAGTGCTAAGAGCAGAGGTAGAAATGACAGTATTTGTACTACCGGACGAGCTGCTTCCACAAGAGATGAATTATTTCCCAAAAACTGACCAAGTAGTAATAATCCTTTGTCTGTAAACCCAATAAAAATTGGTATTACAGTAAAACCCAAACCGACAAGAACCACAAAAGCAACAAGTGTTCGCCTGGAAGTTTCTTCATAAGTAGAAATTACCACTTGTTGAATCATACGTGTACCGTTAGCGATCGAAAGAAGTAGCCCCCAAGCCGCGGGCCATACAGCAAGTGCGAGGCTGCCATCGAATGAGCGCGCAATGAGACTCAGGAGTATTGCCCTTGCACCCCAAACAATAAGCATTGTTGAAGCTAAGGGAAGATAGTAAAAGGTTACTTCTTGAAAGGTTTGAGGCAGTTTTTTAGTCTCAGAATGTACTTGTTGGTTAAGAATAGAAATAGCACCAAGACGCAAACAAAACCATGTGACCAGTACTGCTTCAATGAGTATTGCTCCCATCATGGTAATACCTGCTAGCAATCCTCCATCTAACCTCAAACTTACTCCCACTGCCAGCGTTACAATTACCCAAGTCAATCGCGCTACACTTGCCCAACCTACAGCTATGCTCTTGTGAGCGCGGATTAGCAACCCTTGAAAGAATCGCCGCCAAGCAATTACGAAAGGCCAAAGGAACATTAATATAAAAGCAGTTCTTCCTCGTGCGGCAATTGATGAGCTAACGCCGAAGACATCAAGCAGTAACCAGTTATACAAAGGTTCCCAAGTGAGCAAAAGAAAAATACCACTAAGAGCTAGTCCCGTAATTACTGTAAACTGCCAAAGTGCGCGCCGAGATTTGGCTTGGCCTCCCAGTGCGGTTGAGGCATGAAGAATCATGATGATGGGGCTTTCTAGAAATACGGCAACTCCTTTGACTACCCCGACTCCGGCTAATGTCTCTTGGGGAAAGGCTAGACGACTAAGTGCAGAAGTCTGAAGCGGATCGCCGAGAGTCATTGCCACATCAGTTAAGGAAAGAGGTATGAACTGGGCAAGTAACATCAATAGCGATCGCCCAGAAGCTGTTTTATTACCTTCCTGTTCTTGCTGGGGTGAGGTATTCATGAAAATTTTCAGTATTATATGATTATGATGAGTTATTAAAAATACACAGGAGTTAGTGAGGCGATCGCATCATCAAGATGCTCTCCTTCTTTAAGGGTAAATCCATAACGGTTAAGCCAATGGTCATCGTAGACTGTCTCAAGATATCTGTCTCCTCGGTCTGGATTGATCATCAAAATCCGCGCACCTGCACCAAGAGAGCGCGCCAGATGTAAACCACCAGCTACAATTGCCCCTGTGGAAGCACCAAGAAGCAATCCCTCACGACGTGCAAGTGCATGGCACACTGAGTAAGCGATCGCCTCTGGTATCACATAAGCACAATTAAGCAGCGAAAGCTCCAGATTAGGTGGAAAAAACGATAATCCAACACCTGTCATTTTGTATGGTTTTGCTGGCGTTCCCATAATGACTGAACCCTCAACATCAACGCCAACAATTCGTAGTCCTGGAAATCGCGGTAGAAGATAACGAGCTATTCCCATTATTTGTCCTGCTGTGCTAACACCGACGACCACGGCATCAAGGTTAGAAGAAAAGTGAGCTTCAATCTCACGCGCAGTGTAGTATGAGTGTGCCTCAGCATTCAAAGGATTCAAGTGCTGACACGGATACCAAGCATGAGGAATGGTCGCAGCAAGCTCACGCGCTCGTTTCATTCTTGCCTTCTGCATCGAGCCTGATTCATCTGCCTCATGTAACGGTACATCTACAAGTTCTGCACCGTATGCTTTCAACATTCGTCTAAACGGTGGAGCAGTTTTTGCATCGACAACAATAATGACTCGATACCCTCGCACTGCTCCTACCATAGCCAGACCAACGCCGAAATTTCCTGAACTTGACTCGATAATCGTACCACCAGGCACAAGAAGCCCTTCTTCTTCAGCACGAGTAACGAGGTAGACTGCATTTTTCTCCTTAATAGAACCTCCAGGATTGCAGCTCTCTAACTTCAAGAAACATTCTGAGACAACACATACAGGAGAAATATTCTTGAGTTTTACAATCGGTACATTTCCTATTGCCTCGGTAACATCAGAGGCAGTAATCTTTTTCCATTTACTATGATTCTTCCATTGACAGTTAGAAACGTTCTCGAATGATGAAGATTTTGCAAGCTGATTCATATTTACCATCCAAAAAATTTAAAACCTAGTAGGAATTATCAGGGCTGAATGAACTTGCTCATTGGAGCGGATTTGTATTTGCAATATCACTACTAAATTCTTTTATTGACGATCTGAATTGTAGTGAATATTGCTTACATAGCTCATCACAAATTAAAACTGTTTCAATTTTGTCCAAAAGTAAATATCAATTCGGTCTTAGCGAGAACTACCTGAGCAAGCCTTTAAATCATGTCCACAAAAATATTGATATCCATTATGGAATCAACCTATTTTTTATCTTGAATGATAAATATGAAATCAAGATGAAATTTTCTATTTTGTTTTTAATAATTTTCCGAGTTCAGTATTCATAACGTGTTTTTGTCATCTAATTTACTTCTCATTCTTATATAATTTGAAGAAAAATTCAGATTCAGAAATCATAATTATGGGAACATCCTTCTTTGGTGAAAACATCAAATAGCGAGTGTTCCGTTGAGGTAAGCACAACGAACAGGAAGTACTGAATTAACGTTGTCAACTTTCCACTGCGCTCCAGAAATTTTCATGCTTGTACCAAGAAGCTTAAATAGCAAATTCCACGAGTACACCCTATTTTGGCAAGTTATCTACTGAGTCTTTTTTATCTGATTATGTATCCGATAAGACCCTAGTCTGCTGTTAGGTCTTGCATAGCTGAATCCTAGTTTTTAAGAATTTCATTCTAATTTCATAAACTTCTGTCAACCTATTTATAGGGATATCCCTATTGCAAACTATGATTACATCACAAATTTACAACGAACCTTTAACTATTCAATTTGATATGAGGGTGCTGCTAGTCGAAGATGAGCCAGATTTAGGGGCTGCTATCAAGCGCACCTTAAATCAACAAAAGTACTTAGTTGATTGGGTAATGGATGGTAATGAAGCATGGGCTTACTTAGAAAATAGCTCGGCACAATATACAGTCGCAATTCTTGATTGGATGCTTCCAGGAATTACTGGTTTAGAAGTGTGCAAAAGACTGCGTTACAAAGTAAATCCTCTTCCTATCCTGATACTAACTGCTAGAGATAGAATGGAAGATAAAGTAGCCGGACTAGATGCAGGTGCTGACGACTACTTGGTAAAGCCATTCGGTATGGTAGAACTACTGGCACGATTGCGGGCTTTGCAGCGTCGCTCTCCGCATTTCCAACCTCAACAATTGACTGTTGATAACTTGACTCTTGATTATGGTAACAGTACAGTTGTCAGACAAAATACTACAGGTGAACAACAAAAGATTCCTTTAACTAATAAAGAATTCCAACTATTGGAATATTTTATGAAACACCCCAACCAGATTGTTACTACTGAACAAATTCGCAATCAAATTTGGGAAGTTAATGCTGAATCCACTAGCAACGTAGTGGCGGCGCAAATACGTTTGTTACGTCGCAAACTCACCAATAGCCACTGTGCTAACTCAATTGAAACTTTGCACGGTATGGGATATCGTTTTAATCTCAACAATGAATCAGAATAAGCTGTTTCGACTCACCCGTATTCGGTTGGCTCTGTATTATGCCATCGTTATGGGTTTAATTTTAAGCCTATGTGCCTTCGGTTTTTATCGATCTGTGTTCCATGCCCACGTGATGGCTTTAGACAGTGAAATCGAGTCTGTAGCGGGAACATTGCACGACAGTATCGAACTAAAACTACAGTCACCTGGACGTTTGGAACCTTTGGCACATAAGTTATTCCCAAATCTAGATAACTGTGCAACTGGAGCTACTAATTGTATTCAACAACAGCCGCATTCTAAACGTCATTTTCTTGGTATCGTTACTAAGACTAGCTACTATATACGTTTTTTTGATATTTCTGGAAAATTGATTGCTAATGCTGGTTATTATCCAAAGGGATTACCTGAAGTTTTTAATCAAAAAACTTGGCAATTTCTTAAAGATAGCAAAGGCAAAGATTACCATCAAATTACTCTAGCACTGCATACCAAAAATTATCAAGACTGGGGATATATGCAGGTGGGGCGAAGTCTGCAAGAGTTTAATCATTACTTGGATAGTGTGAAATTAGTTTGGGTATTAGGGCTGTTAATTGCAATGGGTATGATTGCTGGTGCTAGTTGGTGTTTATCAGGATTAGCTATGCAGCCAATTTATCAATCCTATCGACAAATTCAACAGTTTACAGCAGACGTAGCACATGAATTACGAACGCCTTTAGCTGCAACAGGTGCAACGGTGGAATCAGCACTTTTAATGTCACGAATAGACGAAGAAGATGCAAGGGATATTTTGCAAACTATACAGCGTCAGAATCAACGGATAACTACTTTAGTTGTTGATTTATTGATGTTGGCACGTTTAGATAAACAAGCCCAAAAGTTACAATGTGAAGTTTGTTGCCTAAATGATATTGTTAGCGATTTAGTTGAAGAGTTTGAAGCGATGGCAAATGCCGCAGAGGTAAAGCTGACATCTTTAATACAAGTGCATCAAGCCCTGAATATTATAGGTAATCCTGACCAGCTTTATCGCTTGTTTTCTAATTTAATTATCAATGCAATTCAATACACATCCAGAGGAGGAGAGGTAACAGTTTTTTTAGATCGCAACGACTATAATGCTGTAATTAAAGTTCAAGATACAGGCATTGGTATCCCAAAACACGAACTGAATCGAATTTTTGATCGCTTTTATCGGGTGAGTAGCGATCGCTCCCGTAGCACTGGTGGTTCTGGATTGGGATTAGCTATTGTTCAAGCTATTGTTCAAGCACATCAAGGTAAATTAAATGTACAAAGCGAGTTGGATCAAGGTAGTACTTTTACAGTTCAATTACTTTTGGATGTTGCTCCACTAAGGAGCGTAGGTGCAGCCCAACCTAGGCATCGCTCTATGTCTCTATGGAAATTGATGTATCGTAATTTACGTAGTTATAAATAAAAAATTTTACCTAATTTATAGATTTTTTATCTTTCGTAGCGATGAATGAGCAGTACATGGTTTCTGTTTTGGCAGTAGCTCTCCAAAACTCAATACTCTGCTAGAATCCAACTGTTAATAGGGTTTGAGGCGCGCTAACCCTGGATATTTATATTAAGCTAATCGTCATTCATTTTTCCAGAATGATTCGCTTGTAGTAAGGGCTTCAGCCCTGCTTTTATGCAACTAAAATGCCGATTAGCTTACTGTTATCGATATGAAAAATGTGTTGCTTGACAAAACTACTTACACAAAATTTGAAACACTGCCAATACTGCGTAAGTCTTATGATTAGCACAAGCGCCACTTTTAAATATTTGGGAATGTGAGGAATGTCAATTTTTGTTAAGCGCAAAATCCGCGACCGCCAAGCACTACAGCCAAGCGCCGAACGTGAATTCAAACGCCAATTTTTCGGTTTACTTCTGGTAATTGTAACGTGGAGTTTAGCTATGGGCTGGCTTCTAGCCTTGGCAACTAACGCCCAAAGTGCGACTCCTCCCGCCGAAATTGGCACTGTTGACGTAGTACCTGCACAATACCAACTGGGGCAAGAACTTTATTTAGAAAATTGCTCCAGATGTCACATTCCCATACCACCAGCTGTTTTACCTACCCAAACTTGGAAAAATCTTCTGCAAGACTCGCAGCACTACGGCGCACAACTCAAGCCTTTAGTCGATCCGCCACGCATCTTAGTGTGGAAATATCTTTCGACTTTTTCCCGTGTACAGCTAGACGATGAAGAAACACCCTATCGCCTCAACAACTCACGTTATTTCAAAGCTTTGCATCCAGGAGTTGAGTTACCACGTCCCGTCCAAGTTGGCAGTTGTGTCAGCTGTCATCCCAGTGCTAGTGATTACAATTTTCGCCGCTTGACCGCAGAATGGCAGTGAAGAGTGAATAGTTAGGAGTTGAAAAACTCCTAACTCTATTCCCCACTACCTCTCTGGCCCCATCTGGGGGCAAAATGATACTATGAAGAAAGACTAAATATAAGATAAGAGTTAAAACCAATCAGTTTACTAAGATGATTGGCTAATTTTTCTCCTGTTTTTGAGGTAATTCTCATTTCACACCCATCCACGACCAAGACGGTTGGGCTGGGTTAAATGTTTATAATCAATGCCAACCTTTTAATCCCCATCCCCTTGATTCAGTTCTATAATCTGCCATGCTAAAACTTCTGTTGGGCGACCCCAACGCTCGTAAGCTTAAAAAATACCAACCTTCTGTTACTGAAATTAACCTTTTAGAGGAAGAAATTAAGGTTCTTTCCGATGATGAGTTAAAAGGTAAAACCGTCGAATTTAAACAACGGCTCGCTAAAGGTGAAACCTTAGATGACATATTGCCAGAAGCTTACGCCGTTGTCCGGGAAGCAGGACGGCGAGTCTTAGGCTTGCGGCACTTTGATGTCCAACTCCTTGGCGGTATCATTTTGCACGTAGGGCAAATTGCCGAGATGAAAACTGGTGAGGGTAAAACACTAGTCGCCACCTTGCCGAGTTATTTAAATGCTCTCACTGGTAAAGGTGTACACGTCATCACCGTGAACGATTACCTGGCTCGTCGGGATGCTGAATGGATGGGACAGGTACATCGGTTCTTGGGGCTGAGTGTGGGGCTAATTCAGTCAAGCATGACTCCTAGTGAACGCCAGAAAAACTACGACTGCGATATCACCTATGTTACCAACAGCGAGGTCGGCTTCGACTATCTGCGGGATAACATGGCGACATCAATGGCAGATGTGGTACAACGCCCGTTTAATTATTGCGTAATTGACGAGGTGGACTCGATTTTAGTTGATGAGGCGCGGACACCACTGATTATTTCTGGGCAGGTGGAAAGACCTACAGAAAAGTATCTACAAGCAGCTGAAATAGCATTCACACTCAAAAAAGACGAACATTACGATGTAGATGAAAAAGCTCGTAACGTTCTATTGACAGATGAAGGGTTTGCAGAATCGGAAAATCTTTTGGGAGTCACAGATTTATTTGACCCAGAAGATCCTTGGGCGCACTTTGTTTTCAATGCAATTAAAGCCAAAGAACTTTTCCTTAAAGATGTAAATTACATCGTCCGCAATGGTGAAGTAGTAATTGTGGATGAATTTACTGGTCGGGTGCTAGCCGGACGGCGCTGGAGTGATGGATTACACCAAGCGATTGAAGCGAAAGAACACGTAGAGATTCAGCCAGAAACTCAAACTCTCGCGACAATTACTTACCAAAATATGTTCTTGCTGTATCCAAAACTCGGTGGAATGACAGGAACGGCAAAAACCGAAGAACCAGAATTTGAAAAAATTTATAAACTCGAAGTTGCGGTAATTCCCACCAACCGCGATCGCAGACGGGAAGATTTATCTGATATGGTCTTTAAGACAGAATCAGGTAAGTGGGGGGCGATCGCCAGAGAATGTGCCGAAATGCACGAACTCGGCAGACCTGTATTAGTAGGAACCACTAGTGTAGAAAAATCTGAACTTCTGAGTAGGCTGCTGAAGGAATTGGCGATTCCTCACGAATTACTTAACGCCCGTCCCGAAAACGTCGAGCGTGAGGCGGAAATTGTCGCCCAAGCTGGACGAAAAGGCGCTGTTACCATTGCTACTAACATGGCTGGTAGAGGTACAGACATCATCCTGGGTGGTAACTCCGAATATATGGCGCGTCTAAAGCTGCGGGAATACTTTATGCCCCGGATCGTCATGCCAGAAGATGAAGATGCTTTTGGCGTTCAAAGAGCAGCTGGATTGCCTACAGGACATGGTGGTGGACAAGGCTTTGTCCCTGGTAAGAAAGTCAAAACTTGGCGGGCTTCACCAGAAATTTTCCCGACTCAGTTGACAAAAGAAACCGAGAAACTACTCAAAGATGCAGTAGAAATTGCCGTGCGTGAGTATGGCGAACGTAGTTTACCGGAACTGGAAGCAGAAGACAAGGTAGCTGTAGCCGCAGAAAAAGCTCCCATCGATGACCCTGTGATTCTGAAATTGCGGGAAGCTTACAACCGCGTCAAGCAGGAATACGAACAATTTACCACCCGCGAACATGATGAGGTAGTGGGAATCGGCGGTTTGCACGTAATTGGTACAGAACGCCACGAATCACGGCGGATTGATAACCAGTTGCGCGGACGTGCAGGAAGACAAGGCGACCCTGGAACCACGAGATTCTTCCTCAGTTTAGAGGATAACCTACTACGGATTTTTGGTGGCGATCGCGTTGCTGGGTTAATGAATGCCTTCCAAGTGGAAGAAGATATGCCTATCGAATCTGGGATGCTTACCCGCAGTTTGGAAGGCGCACAGAAAAAAGTTGAAACCTATTACTACGACATTCGGAAGCAGGTATTTGAGTATGACGAGGTGATGAATAATCAACGTCGTGCTATTTACGCTGAACGCCGCCGGGTGTTAGAAGGTCAAGATTTGAAAGAACAGGTGATTAAATACGCTGAAAAAACGATGGATGACATCGTTGACTACTACATCAACATAGACTTGCCCTCGGAAGAGTGGGAGTTAGAAAAGTTGGTTGAGAAAGTTAAAGAATTTGTCTATCTGCTAGCGGATTTACAAGCGAGTCAATTAGAAGATATCACAGTCAGCGAAATTAAAGCCTTCCTCCACGAACAGGTACGAATTGCTTACGACCTCAAAGAAGCGCAGATTGACCAAGTTCAACCCGGACTTATGCGCCAAGCGGAACGCTTCTTTATCTTGCAACGCATTGATACCCTGTGGCGGGAACACCTGCAACAAATGGATGCCTTGCGCGAATCGGTAGGATTGCGTGGTTATGGGCAAAAAGACCCGCTAATTGAATACAAGAGCGAGGGTTACGAACTCTTCCTGGATATGATGGTAAATATTCGTCGAGACGTTGTGTACTCATTGTTCATGTTCCAGCCGCAGCCGCAACCGATGGTGCAAGCTTCGTCTGAGATGGTTTGATATTGAGATAGAAAATAATCTCACGCAGAGACGCAAAGACGCATAGTCGTTTTTGCGTCTTTGATTTATTGAATAAATATCAATTCAAGAAAATCTAAATAATATTAAGCTTTTAAGAGTTTTTCATCTAAAATACAAATGTACTATAATATTATTTTCTAGTTTCTTCCAGTTATTAATAGTATTTTATGGCTAAAACTGTCAATGCAGCTTTTAATGATTTTTTGAAAAATTATGTCAACTTAGATCCAAATGATACTATTCAAGCAAGAAAGAGCAGAGATTGGCTAGTAGAAGAGCAAATACATTCATTTCCGGAAAAAGACATATACTTTCCAACGCTGTATTCAGAAAAAGATATTTACTTTGGCTCTTTTGCTAGACGTACAAAAAAAAGAGAACTTGATGATATTGATATTATGATTGTTTTAAGTGGTGAAGGAGCGTCCTACTATGAATATATAGATAATGTAATTGAGATATATGTACCTGATTCTGCTTATAAATTAAAAAGACTTTGTTTCGATAGTACAAACAAACTAAATTCACGGAAAGTTATTAATAAAATTATAGCTTTAATGAATAAAGTGCCACAGTATGAAAAAGCTGATATCAACAGAAACTTAGAAGCTGCTACACTCAAATTGAAAAGTTATTATTGGAATTTTGATATTGTCCCTTGCTTTTTTACAAAACCCGACTTTTCTGGAAGAACTTATTATTTAATTCCAGATGGCCAAGGTAACTGGCAAAAAACAGATCCAAGAATTGATCGAGATCGAGCAACTCAAGTAAATCAGTTCCATGATGGCAATATATTCAATTTAATAAGATTAATGAAATTTTGGAATAAAAGACCAACGATGTCATCAATGTCCTCATATTTACTTGAAAATATGATATTAGACTATTATTCAGATAATATTTATAGAAAAGCATCTAGTTATGTAGATTTAGAAGTTCCAAACTTATTACAATATAGTAGAATTGCTCCTCAAGAACTTGAGACAGAATCATATAATTTGCAAAATCAAATATATGATAACCGTCGTCTTAGTCCATTAATTTTTGATTGGATATACTATCGATTGCAGCGAAAAAATGAAGAAGAAATGAATAGGGGTGCTGAAGCCCTGATTCAGGAATTGCGTCAGTCTCCTTAGTAGGATTTTTTAATGAATACTCAGCGATCATCAATGAGAATCATTCAATTTCTTGAAGCTTAATAAGATATGTTGGTTTATATTTGGCTTAGTTTTGGGGTTGCGATTGCAGTAAGCTATTTTACTTTAATAACTAGGCAACCAGAGACAAGCTAGCCTATAAATTAGCTGATATAATATGAATAGCAGTCAAGAGGTCTGACCTTTTCAGATCGCGGAAGCTAGGTCTTCCCTTGACTGATTTTTATTGTCTAAGAATATAGAATAGCTATGCATTTGCTGTATACAGATTAATTAATGAAAAAGCTTTTATTTATCTGTAGCCAGAATAAACTGCGAAGTCCCACCGCCGAGGCTGTATTTTCTGAATATGAAGGATTTGAAACAGACTCGGCAGGTTTAGATCGCCATGCTGAAGTACCATTATCAACGGAGGCTATTCAATGGGCTGATATTATCTTTGTAATGGAAAAATCCCATAAAAATAAACTATCCAAAAATTTTCAGCCCTTCCTGAAAGATAAAAAAATTATATGTTTAGATATACCAGATGACTATGAATATATGGAACCAGCTTTAATTGAATTGTTAAAACAAAAAGTTTTACCTTTATTAAAAATAAAAAAATGAATATTCAAGAAGCTTTTAATATTGCCGCAGGAGATTACGATAACTTACGTCGTGTTTTAATTCCCTGTTTTGATGACTTTTACAAAACAGCTGTTGAAATCATCCCAGGCGATTGCACTGCACCGCTGAAAGTTTTAGATTTGGGGGCTGGTACTGGACTTTACTCAGGTATGGTTCAGTCAATATTCCCGAATGCAGAGTTCACATTGCTTGACTTAGCCCCCGATATGTTAGAGAAAGCTAAGTTGAGATTTAGCAAAATGGGTAAATCTCCCAATATCTTAATTGGTGACTATATTGAGACTGATTTAGGTGGTTCATATAACCTAATAATCTCTGCCTTATCGATTCATCATCTGTCGGATGTTGACAAAGAACTTCTTTATCAACGGATTTATGATGTTCTCAATCCTGGAGGGATATTTATCAACGCCGATCAAGTTCTCGGTAAAACGGCTGATTTAGAACAACTTTACCGTCAACACTGGTTAGATTCTGTCCGCGCGAAAAATATCTCAGAAGAGGATCTCAAAGCTGCACAAAAACGCATGGAATACGATCGCATGGCAACCCTTGATATTCAACTTCGCTGGTTAGAAGCGGCTGGGTTCCAAAATGTGGATTGCTGGTACAAAAATTTTAGCTTTGCTGTTTTTGGTGGTTATCGACCAACTATTTAACCGCTATTTTTGCGATCGAGATTCTAGGCAGAGGAGAATGGATTATTTGCCAGAACAGTAGCTATTAATTTCCTTGACTATTGAACTTTCTTCAGTACTACTTTTTTGCAGAGATGCCAAAAATCCCTTTGCTGCTGGTAGATTCTTTTTATCTATAGCTGCTGCTGCATTATTTAATTCCTTGCTGATGTTCTGATAGAGTGTGAGAAAACGTCCTTGAAAACCTTGCAGTTTCTCATCCTTAACTTCTAGTGCTTTCATTTCTGTGGCAAGTGGGTCTATCTTACCAGCAAGTTCAGTTAAAGCTTTAGAACCTTGAGCCGGATTAGAATTTTTACCGAATTCCTGACCTAGAGTAGATGCCTGATTGGCAACCTTTATGACTTTGTTACATTGAGCAACTTTACTTTCTCCACAACCTGCAAATAATAATGCGATCGCAGTAGTTGCTGAAAGTATAAAACTTCGTTTAAACACGCATTGCATAATGTTCTATTATCTCCGATGATGTTTCACTCAAGTTGGGCAGAGGAAACGGATGGTCAGCAAAAATACGTTTTCTCAAAAGAATCTTTATTTCTGTTTCTAACTTTCTTTCTGCCCTGTTACTTTATACTTCATTTTCCCTAAAGAGTGTATGTAATTACACTGGATTAACTAAATTTAAAATTGCATAGTCAGCTTGCCCTCTACTCTCGCAATTTGGGAACTAATTTCAATGTCACAGTGGTGTTATTTGCAACAGACTTCTGTTCCCAAAGCATCTGGTGATATTCAATCTTGCGCCAAGGGTCAACCATATCGTTGTAGTGACTATGGAAAGCATGTCCTGATTGTCCAGGAGTGTGAATTGCTACTGAGTTATCTAAATTTCCTAAATCTACAATCATCCGCAGTGAAGGAATATCAGTCACTTCAAAGGATTTATTTGCTCTCCACCGGTTAGCATTCACTGTTTCGCCGTTACCAGATGTAGCAAAAGCACCACGATTAAATAAAGCTTCAATCGGTGCAACCCCAGATTTACCTAAAGTGGCATTCCGAAAAGTAATGGTATGCAGCTTGCCCCAATTCCAGTTTTTCGGGTGTTTGCTTTGAATTCGTTCTAGTTCATCCACGGCTTCTATGAAGGATTGTCGCAGGATTTGGTCGCGGCTCTCAACTTCTGGGGTGTTGCGATTGTCCCACCAAGAACTATTGGGCTGTTTGACCAGATTTGCGATCACAGCATACCAGCGATCGCCTCCATGCGGAAAGTACTTTTCAGGCAACTGATCGTGAAACGTATCTGCCAGTAAGTGTTTCCAGAAGACTTCAAACAAAGCAGCAACAGGCGATGTCATTCCTAGCTGCAAATTCCAATCTTGCAGAAGTTTTTGGGCTGCTTGCAAGCGGGGGGTATCAACAGTGATAGATTGCAGTAGTGGTACTAATGTTTGTGCGTTCAGATTGCGATCGTCTCCCTGTATCTGCTGCACACCTTTCAGGGAAATCGGTTTGGTTTGTTGTGAAATCATCTCAACGATGCGCTGTGCCCGATAGCCATAAACCCAGTCTGCGGTAATTAGATAAGGATATTCACGCATAACTAAATTATTGGCAGTAGCAATATAACCTTGAGGTGGATTGAAACTTTTGGGTAACTGCTCAAAGTCAATATAGCCTTGCCATTCATATTCATCCGTCCAACCAGGAACGGGATAACGCCCATCTCCCTGAGCGCGGATGGGGAATTTACCAGGCATTTGGTAGCCAATATTGCCATCAATGTCAGCGTAGACCAAGTTTTGAGCCGGGACATCATAATTGCTGGCAGCAGTGCGGAATTCTTGCCAGTTTTGGGCGCGATTTATTTGGGGAACGGCATACCCTAGTTTGGAAGGTTCTAGGGCTGTCCAGCGCAGAGCCACGGCGTAGTTTTGCGGTAATTCTAGCGCCTGACTTGGCTGGAATTGCTTTAGATTGGGCGAAACATCAGAGAGAATTGGCCCATGTCGGGTATAGCGAACTGTTTGCACAATTGGCTGACTTCCGGCTACTTGAATCGTCTCTGGCACGAGTTGCATATCAACCCATTTGCCATTGACTTCATACTGGTTAGGATTTTTTGGGTTGATTTTCTCAATGTATAAATCCATCACATCAGATTGTACATTGGTAACACCCCAGGCAATGCGATCGCTATGACCGATAATTACCCCAATCATTCCCGCAAAGGAAAAGCCAGAAACGTTGTAGGGACATTCTGTACTCTTCGGTGTACAGTGCAGACCAACCTCGTACCAGATAGAGGGAATTTGCACACCTAAGTGCGGGTCATTCGCCAAGATTGGCTTACCTGTAGCTGTCCGCTGACCAGATATCACCCAGCTATTCGAGCCAATACCTATTCCTGTGGGCCCAATGAGTTTTTCTAAAGCCATCATCGGCTTAGTAATTGACTCTAAAGCAGGTAATACATCTGGAAAGTCGAGAAGTGAAGAAGATGCGGGGAAATAACTCTGCGTGTTCCCCTGTCCCTGTGTCCCTGTGCCCTCTTTTTTCTGGAACTCAGGTAAAATAACTGGCAAGTCTTGAGGGTATGGCGGAAAAAGTTCCTCTACTTGATTAGGATTAAGGGTTTTGAGCAAAATAGCACGTTCAATTTCGCTCTGAAAATTTCTGCCCAAATCATAAGCCATTACCTTACCCCAAGTCAGAGAATGCAGTATTTGCCAAGGTTCTGGCTGATACCTAGGATTGAGGAACTTTAGCACAGTGTATTCTAAACTCAGGGCGCTGCCTTGATGCTCTGTCAGATAAGCATTGACACCATCGGCATATGCTTCCAAGTATGCTTTCATCTCTGCATTAATTTCCTGAATTTCTTGCTGCGCCACCCTCGCCCAACCCATTGTCCGCAGATATTTATCAGTGTCAACCTGAGATGAACCAAACATTTCTGAAAGTCGCCCAGAACCAATGTGTCGCCAAAAGTCCATTTGCCAAAAGCGGTCTTGGGCGTGGATATAACCTTGCGCCATGAATAAATCATGAGAGTTGGCAGCATAAATATGGGGAATACCCCATTTATCCCGCTGAACGGTTACTTCAGCTTTCAGTTCAGGTAGTTGAATTGTGCCACTATCTTGCGGAAAGGATTGGCGTACAGTGTAGGTGACAAATCCCACTAACAATAGCCCCAGCACTAACAGCACAATCAAAGTTTTTTTGAAAATCTGAGGAAACCAACGTTTCCTGAAGCTTTTTATTTGGGCTTGCCGTGGCATTGTTTAGTGAAATCACATGATGTTACAACGTTGATATTACAGCAGAGTGAACGCCGAAAATCACCCTGGAAGTATCAGATTTTTATGTATTGAGAGCTTGTATCCCTCTTTAAAGAAAACAGAATGGTTTCTTTTATCTATAAGTGGGCGATCGCTCTCTACTTTTTCAGTACAAGCATCATTGACTAATATTGCTTTCCAATATGTATAAGTTATGACCGAAGATATCTCTGTATTTTAGCTAGGGTTATAGCTGCATCATAATTAATACCCTAGTGTAAATACTTATATAAAGCTTGTTTTTTCTTTAGCTTAATAATTTTGCTCAATATCATCTTGGATGAACTTTTAATTAAAAATTTTTGATGCTTAAGATAAAAAAATACCAAAAAAAGTGTTTTTTGCGGTCAATAGCTTGATTGCATTAATTTAAATTTTTTAATAATTCTTAATAATTAAACTATTATTTTTGCAAATTATAATCTCCACCCAGAAATATGAAGATTTGGTTGTGATTTTTATAACTTCGACTAGAATAAGTCAGAGTTTATATACGGTAAAAAAAATGCTCAGTATTCTGGGATATCTTGCTATTCATATACTCAATCCTTCATTGGCATTGGTAGAGCAAAATCTAGTTCAAAAACAGCCGAACGCAACTACTCTCGTTACCTTTCAACAAAAGAGTAGTGGGGTTACACATAGCCAGATATTTGGTGAAGCTGTAACTAAAAAAGATGTCAGTTCAGCCACACCAAGACAGAATGTGCAGCAAAATCAACGCTTTTCGGCTTCTGGCAAAAGGTTAGTACAAACAACTGTCACAGGAACTACTTACTACATCAGTCCCTCAGGAAATGACAAAAGCTTAGGTACATCGCCAACCAGTGCCTGGCGCAGTATTAATAAAATAAATAATGTGATATTCAAGCCAGGCGATCGTATTTTCTTTCAAGGAGGAACTACTTTTACAGGAAATCTTTCGTTTAATGCTAATGATAAAGGTACAGCCTTAAATCCCATTATCATCAGTTCCTACGGCACTGGCCGCGCCACAATTAATGCAGGCACGGGTAAAGGGATTATGGTATATAACAGTATGGGTTATAACATCTCTAATCTCAACATTGTTGGTTCCGGTGTTAGCACCAATAAAGGCGATGGTATTAGCTTTTATAATGATTTAGCAGGTAACATCAAGCTGGATGGAATTACCATTAACAACGTCGAAGTGCAAGGGTTTATAAATTATGGAATAGCTATTGGTGGGTGGAATCAACAGAGTGGATATCGCAATGTCAAGGTGACAAATATTTTAACCCATAACAACGGCAAAGCAGGATTAATAACTTACGCTCAACTTCCCAACGTGAATGAAAATGTTTATGTTGCTTATGTGAAAGCTTATAACAATAAAGGTATTGCAGGTGATACAAATCCTACAGGAAGTGGAATTATTTTTGGAAGCGTAAATACAGGGGTGATTGAACGCTCTGTAGCTTATGACAATGGCATTTTGAATAATTCTGTGAATGGCCCAGTTGGTATTTGGGCTTATGATTCTACTAAAATCACAATTCAGTACAACGAATCATATAGAAATCGGACTGGTGGAACAACAGATGGAGATGGCTTTGATTTAGATCAGAATGTTTCTTATTCCGTCATGCAATATAATTATTCCCACGATAATGACGGTGCTGGATTCTTATTGTGCCAAAGTCCAAATAATCTGAATCATACAGGCAACATAATAAGATATAACATTAGCCAGAATGACGGTAGAAAGGTAAACTATGGAGCAATCCATATATATGGGAATGTTCGCAATGCCGAAATTTACAACAATACCGTTTTTGTCAAGGGTGGCACAACTAGTATCCCCTCCGCTGTCTTGATTTATAATCCTGTTACCAACGTCAGCTTCCGCAACAATATCTTCCAAACTAAAGACGGTGTAAAACTGCTTGATATAGCTAGTGGTTCTACAGGTTTACTTTTCCAACGAAACGTTTATTATTCTACAGGCAGTACTTTCCGGATTCGTTGGGGTGGAACGACTTACTCTAGCCTTGATAGTTGGCGAACAGTAACCAATCAAGAAAAGTTGTCTTCACAAAATGTGGGCATGAGTGTAGACCCTCTGTTATCCAACCCTGGTGGTGGACAGGCTCTCAACAATACAGACCTACTCAACACACTTGATGCCTATAAACTTAGCTCAAACTCACCCCTAATTAATACTGGATTAGACTTAAAAACGCTCTTTGGAACCAACACGGGGAACCAAGATTTTTATGGATCTTTACTACCAAAAGATTTAGGCTTTGATATAGGAACCCATGAATTCTAAATTTTCAACCATCTTAGGAAATACACACTTATTAAGATGATTTCTTGATCATAAGTAGATATTGTGTCGTCACCCAGTTTTATATAGACCCTGACCAAAATCCTGGGACAGGGGATTCTACTAATTGTAGTCCAGATTGGATTGCAAAACGCTCAATCAAACTCAGTTGATAGGCTGTTAGGCTGTCATTTCTTCAGGATTATCTGGCTGTACAATAGCAAACTCATTTCCATAAAACCCATAAGAAGAGTTAAAATTGAAACTTGGTTTAGCAAACCCAAGTGGTGTAGGTTGTCCAACCAGATAATTGTCAAGTAAAAAAAGCTAAATATAGCCCTTCTTACTGTCTTAAGAACTCGGAACGTTTCCCTAAAGCAATTTTATGCAATTTAATTTTTATTTGCTTCAGCATTGTAAGTTTTCCTTTCTTTTTGATATTTTTATATAAATTAATAATTATTGTTTAATTTGGATAGTGTCATGCTGCTTATCTCCCAGATAAATGGTGGGCTAAGGATATTTTTTTCATAAAGGTTGGAGTGAACAAGCAGAGGATAAATATTCCAATGGTAATCATAGGCATAATTCCAATTCTGTTGATAAACTCCAACATTGATGAAGTACTTTCCACCTCTTATATCTAATCTGGCAATTTTGAGTTTGATTTGTCCCTTGCCATGAATATATGGAATAACGATTCCCATAATTTCTGTATTGGTATCAAAACAGATTTGCCCATCTTCTTGACTGATAGAAACATTAAAAATAGGATGTTTAACTACTTGAGAAGTAAAATACTCAATCTCAACCTCTAAAGGATCACCTCGATTAATTTCTCTATCTGGTAGCAAGCAGACATCAATGATTTCAACTTCTAAAGAACCAAAACGGTTTTCATTCACTCGCAGTTCTATACCAGTTCTTGTCATCTGTGGTGGTCTTGCGGGGGTAACTTGCTGAGTTTTTAATCGCATCTCGACCACATACTGTCCTGCAACGACTTCAGGTTCTCCATAAGCTACAACTCTTCCCTCACGCAGCCACAAAGCGCGATCGCACAATTCTTGGATTTGCTCGGCACTATGAGAAATATAGACAATAGCACAACCTTGTGCTTTTAACTCAGCAATACGTTCTAAACACTTAGCTTGAAAAGAGATATCGCCAACCG
The DNA here is from genome assembly GCF_051172895.1 of Nostoc sp. CALU 1950. NCBI lineage: Bacteria > Bacillati > Cyanobacteriota > Cyanophyceae > Nostocales > Nostocaceae > Nostoc > Nostoc sp. CALU 1950. The sequence goes on from NZ_JBDNJQ010000012.1 coordinate 69,611, forward strand.
AGAGAAATTCATCTACCAAAAGCACTTCTGGATTGGTGTGTATGGCTATGGCAAAAGCAAGACGCATTTGCATTCCTGTACTATATGTGCGTACAGGGTTATCAATGAAATATGTCAATTCTGCAAACTCTACAATAGCATCAAAACTATGTGCTACCTTTTTGCGGGTTAACCCTCCGACGATTCCAGATACAAAAACATTTTCCCTACCAGTTAAATCAGGAGAAAAGCCAGCGCCCAAGTCTAGCAAAGCTCCTATTTTCCCATTAACTCTTACCTTCCCTTCATCTGGACATCCAACACCCCCAATCAGTTGCAAGAGTGTAGATTTTCCTGCCCCATTTTTGCCTATGATGCCTAACATTTCACCGGGGGCTACGGTAAAGCTAATATCCCGTAAAGCCCAGAACTTCTCAACAGCTTTCATGCGGCGAAACCCCCTTAGTGTTGCTTCCATAATCGTGATGGGTTTTTCTGCATGGTAGCGGTTATAGCGTTTTCCTAACCCTTGCACAATAATTGCATCTCGCATCTATAGTTCCTCCACAAAGCGATCGCTTTGGCGGCGAAAAAACTGAAGACCAATAGGTAATGCAATGCTAATGGCTAAGGTGATCAACACAAGCCCAAGCCAATCAGGTTGAGTTCCATTAATAAAGATAGCGCGATAAGCCCCAACAATATGTACCATCGGATTGAGATAGTAGGCTGGAGGGATAGCTGACACTTGAGTGTGATCGTAAAAAATCGGTGTGAGATAGAAAAATAGTTGTAGCAATACGCCAAGGGTGTGTTGTGTATCTCTGAAAGTTACATTCACTGCGGCAAGGAAATAGGACAGGCTGATTGTAAAGGCAAACTGAATCAAATTTATTATCGGCAAAAAAAGTATCACTGGTTTTAACTCTATGCCGTCAAACAGCAAAAAAACAATCAGGACTGGCAGAGCTAATATAAAGTGAATTAACCCTGTCGTAGTAATCACAATAGGTAAAATTGCTTTGGGAAATCCTGGCTGTCTAATAAGAGGACGATTGGCAGTTATTACCCCTGTTGCTTCAAACAATGAATTTTGAAACCATGTCCAAACTAGCAAGCCTGTAAAGACAAAAGAAGCATAATGGGGAGTTTGTATAGGAATTACTGTCTGAAATACAAAGGCAAAAACGGCTAATTGCAGCAAGGGATTAATGAGAGTCCAAGCAACTCCTAAGAGCGATCGCTTGTATAGTAACTTCATGTTACGAGAGACTAGCTCTCTTAGTAGATCGTACAGGTATGGAAGTCGCAATTTCAGAGGCATCAGTGAAAAAGCTTTGTTGTTTTGCATAGAAGAAATTTTTATAAGACTAATTACTTCTCACTAATTTTGATGCCTTCTGTGAATTTGTTTTAACTAAATCTGGTGTTCGTTGAGACAAGCTAATATAAGGAACACTACGCCCTTCCCGTCTTACTCGCAAACGAGAGCGCCACAGTGACCAAGGACCTGCGAGATTTCCGACAATTTCTATGACAATAAGTGAAAGAGGATAATTACTTCGTCTCAACAACCAATTTTTGAGTTGTTGTCCGTGGTAGATGGGTAGTCCAACTAAAATTTGTATTAACCCTCTTAAATCTTTATCTTGTAAATAAGTGATTAGATTGTATGCAACGTGTCCTTTACTATACCCGTAAAGTTGACGGCGTAATGCCAAAGGTTCTTTCCGATGTTTGTGCCAAACATAAGCATTTGGTTCATAGATGTGAGTATAGCCTGCTTTCAATACCTTATAAAAAAGATAAGTATCTTCGCCTACCCCAGATGGCATACCAGGACCAAGGGTTTCTTGCATTAAGCCAATTTGACTGTGGCTAAAGATTGTTGTCCGAAAGGCAGCATTTGCCGTTGCTCCCAGACGCCAAGTTGGGACGGCAGTTCGAGGAAAACTTTCAAACCAATCGCCATTGACTTCCAAAGCCGTAAACCCTCGCCCTAAACCTCCATAATTTTCAAAAAATTGCTGTGAATAAGTTTCTAACTCTAACGGTAGAACATTACCAGTCACAACCATTACATCTGGTCTGGCAAAGGGAGCAATTAGTTTCTCAAGCCAATCTGGAGGTTGAGTAACATCATCATCTGTGGCAATCACAATCTCACCTGTACTGTTAACAAATCCTGTATTACGCGCATAAGCTAATCCTTGACGTGGTTCACTTACTAGGATAACCCCAGGAAACTCTGCAACTACAGGTGGTGTCATGCCGGAACTCGGATGATTATCAACAACAATAATCTCAACGTTTCTAGCAGTTTTCTGAGCCAACAAACAGCGCAAACAGTTACGTAAATCCTCTGGGCGGTCATAGGTTGCTAAGTTAATTGATACCTTCACATGTGAAAGTAGTCCCTCAAATTGACCAATTTCAGTTGATTTGTAATTTTTTTCCAAAACATAGGCTATTTTATGCCAGTTATCATTTTCCTTATTTTGGCAATTATCGCTAGCTAAAACCTTTAATCCAAGCTGGCTTACAATCGCCTCAATCAAGCGATTTTGACTAACAGAATAGTAAGAATTGGCAATATTCACACTTCCTAACAGCCGATCACATAATGTTACAAATACTCTAATGTCGGAGTATTTGCCTAGCTCAGTCAGTGTTGGCATAGTGTGACTTAAATCAATAGTTATTACCGCTACACGGCGTTCAGAATGAGCAGAGTTTGTTTGATTTTGACATGATTTCTCAGGAATTGAAGATCCAAAAATTTTTACAATTTCGTCAGATTTTTTACAAGATTGCTGATATTTCGTGAGACCTATTAAAGAACCTTTCAATTCATTCCAAATCAAATCTACAGGTAGACGAATCGGATGTTTAAAGGCAATCCACAACCTACGAAAACTCCAGTAAAGCAACCACCAAATACCTATTAAAAATGAGGAAATACGTAAATCTGGATACTGTTTGGCACAACAGACAAAATAAGAATATAAGCCGATACCATTATTCTTTATCTGCAATTGTAAACTTTCATATTCCCGTCGATGTCGATGCCTAACAATCGCCTTTGGTTCATATACTAGTGTGTGACTTAACTTAAGAACACGGAAAAACATTTCCAAGTCACCACCACCATTAGTTACTGTTCCAACATCTAAGGCTGGATCAAAATAACCAATTTCCTCAAAGACACAGCGACGATAAGCCATATTTGCCCCTGTGCCAAATTTTCCAGTTCCTAACAGATGCCAAGGAACTTTCTCACCTTTAGCTACTCGATACCATTTGCGCTCAAATCCTTTACCAAAACCACCGTACATCTCAAATAAAACTTGAGCTTCGGTTTCTAGTTCATAAGGTACAACCAAGCCTGTCACAGCCATCACTTCCGGGTTTTCTGCAAATACTTGAGCTAAAGCTTTCACCCATCCGGAATCAACTACTACATCGTCATCGGTGTAAGCAATAATTTCGCCTTTCGCTTCAATTATGGCTCGATTTCTAGCCCAGTCTAATCCGGGGCGGGGTTCGCACACATAACGAATCTTGGGATATTTTGTCTGTACCAGTTCTTTGGTTCCATTACTGGTTGGCGCATTATCTACTACCAAAATATCTAGATGAGGATAATCAAGACGACTGATAGCGTCTAAGCAAAGAGCTAAATTAGTGGTGCGATCGCGCGTACAAACTGCTATTGTAACTAATGGTAAATCTCCCTCATATTTAGGCGGTGGCACATCAAATAAATCTTCCAAACATAAACCTTCTGGTTTTGGCTGTGCTGCCAACCCGTTACATAATAGTTGTTGAATAATTGCCCAACTATGCTGTTCTAAAATCAGCTTACTTAAAGTTTGCGCTGTACAGTGACCATTTGTAATGGGTGCTTTGACATAACCAATAGGTACACCGTGCAATCGCACTAATGTTTGTACTCCCATGTATCCATCTAAATTTTCGATGGTACTTAACGGACGACTTAATTCTATATCTAGAACTTTGATTGGATAAAGCATAAATTAAATTTCTATATAGACGAAATTAATTGTAAAGAAAAATGCAACAAATTTCCGACTAAAAGCTGAACTTTTAAACTTATTTTTTGTTTAATTGATTCAACATGATTCCAATTATTTTGAAGTTTACTGATATTAACATTTTTTTGTTTGTCCATTAGTAAAGTGTTTTTTTTGAAAAGCTTACCTACAATACTTTTAATCACCAGTATGTATAAGCTATAGCGAAAAAAAGGAGTAATACAATCTTGCCGTAAAGCTTGTATTAGCCAAAATATGGTATTTTCATACTGGTGATATTGATTGCTTTGGTGTGCCAAATACACATCAAAGCTACTGCTAGACAATCGATATAAAAAGGCTGGAATTTCAGGATGCTTTTGTTTTACTTCCTGCAACATTAAACAATGAGATTTCGCCATTTGACTAAAGTCTTTGGACATACTGTTAGCAAGCTGGCGATATCCAATCAAAAATTCTGGAACAACTTTAAATTGATAATGTTCAGCCATTCTGAGATATAGTTCCCAGTCTTCACAACCTTGGGCATTCTGTTCTTTTAACTTGCAATTGTAACCGCCTACTTTATCAAAACAACTACGGCGAATTAGAGTAGCGCTTGCATTTGCAAGAAAATTATGGCAGATCAGAGTTTTATAGACATTACCCTCAATATGCGAGGCACGAATACAGCCAGTAGGTAAGCCTTGTTCGTTGATATGTACAGACCACGAATAAACTAGTCCAACATTATTATCCGAATTCAATAAACATTGCACCTGTTTTTTCAAGTTTTCAGGATACCATATATCATCAGCATCGATTGGCGCAATAAATTCTCCTTGCGATTTTTTTATTGCTAAATTACGTGCCGCAGCCACTCCAGCATTTTGCTGCTCTAATAAAATTACACGCTTGTCTTTCTCGGCGATTACTCTAACTATTTCACCAGTTCGATCTTGGGAACCATCATTGACAACCAATATTTCTATGTTCTGATAAAACTGATTAATTACTGAATGCAAAGTTTCTGCAATATATTTCTCTGCATTATAGGCAGGTATGATGACAGAAACTAGTGGAAGATTTGTAATTGTCATTGATTATTAGGAAAAAACAAAATAATTGTAAACTTATTGTACATATAAATATATTTTGAAAGAGGTTAAAAACTACCTAAGTTTTGGTATCTTCTTCTGTTTGAATAGCATAAATAAAGTTGTGTGCTCTATCAAGTTTAATAATATTTCTATAATTTGACGCACTATTGAATCTGCAATTTTTTTCGGTCGGTAGATTGCAGGAATATGTATACCAGTTTAGAATCTGATATTTTTTGTGCGATGTTTCATATTCTATGATCTAATGTGTATCAATATTATTTTTTCTCTCTATTCCGAATTATTGAGTGATTACGTGCTATTCATGACATTAGAGTATTTATTAAAACATAGTATGAGTAATTTTATTTTACTTGCAGTATTGATTGAAAAGTTACTACAGAATCAATAAGAGTGTTCCAAAAAATAAATGTCATTGCGTAGACGTGGAGTGGTTTTTCGGATGGTATGGAGCAAAGTGTAATGTCCGCAGAGCGTTCAAGTTACCTAGAAGAGGTTTCCCGAAAGGTAGGTAGCGATCGCAATAACGTTGAAATTGCTTACCCTACAAGACACTATGTGATCGCTATACTTAGTTTCGCTTGCGATGAAAATTAGGCATTTTTTTACATGGAGTACTGTAATTAAAGCAGAACGAGTTTATGACATACCTGTACTTTTAACATAATTTTGTGTATTATCAAATCCATAGAGATAAACAGCTGATACCTGTCACAGTTAACATCATATTTGCTACATAAAAACACAGCAAATATAATTTTTCTGGCTTGTTATATCGTAAAATTTTGCTAATTTGTAAACGAACACAATGATTTTCTCCACTGTGCCAATTATCTCTGTAATTATTCCTGTTTACAACGGAGGCGAGAGTTTTCACAGATGTCTTTCCAGCTTGTCTAAAGCCGCAGCTTCCGCTTATGAAATCATAGTTGTTGCTGATGGTGATACAGATGGTTCGTGGCTTGTAGCCAAAAATTTTGGAGTGACTGTAATTAGAAATGAAACTAATGCAGGGCCTGCACAAGCACGAAATTTAGGAGCGAAGCTAGCAAAAGGCGATGTACTTTTCTTTGTGGATGCTGATGTAGAGATTTATCCTGATACAATCGCTCAAGTTGCGATCGCCTTTCAAGAAGAAGCAGGTATAGATGCTTTAATTGGCTCCTATGATGACGCACCTGGTGCTAGTAATTTTCTCTCGCAATATAAGAATTTATTTCATCACTATACTCATCAGACAGCCTCTAGCAACGCCTCTACTTTTTGGGGAGCCTGTGGGGCAATCCGTCGCGACATATTCTTAGATATCGGCGGTTTTAATGAAAGTTACACTTGTATAGAAGATATTGAGTTAGGTTATCGACTCAAACATCATGGTTATCAAATTAAACTATACAAAAACATCCAAGTCAAACATCTAAAGCACTGGGGAGTAATTTCTCTGTTGAAAGCCGAATTTTTCTGCCGCGCCTTACCTTGGACTAAGCTAATATTGCGCGATCGCCAGATGATTAACGATTTAAATCTCAAGCTTAACAGTCGAATAAGCGTCATCTTGTTGTATCTTGTTCTTGCGATCTCCATAATATCTTGTATCTTACCAACTATTTTTATATCCACATATTTTCTACTCCTATTTCTGTTAATCTTGAATTTACCAGTTTACCAATTCTTTTTTCAAAAAAGAGGGTTTTTGTTCACAACGAAAGCTATAGCTTGGCATTGGATTTACTACTTTTATAGTGGACTAGCATTTGCTATTGGTTTTGCCAATTATCGAATTTATCATCCAAATAAAAAAGTTTCGTATTAGCATTAGGTAAATAATTTAACAATTTAATGGTAAATTTAAAAAAATATCCTGTAGTCATTATTGGTGCTGGACCTGCTGGTTTAACAGCTGCTTACAAACTTGTAAAACAAGGAATTAAACCTGTAGTGCTGGAAAAAGCAGATCGGGTAGGTGGTATTTCTCGAACTGAGGTTTACAAAGGCTATCGCTTTGATATTGGTGGACACCGATTTTATACTAAAGTTGAAGAAATTGAGCAACTTTGGCACGAAGTCTTGGGAGAAGATTTTATTCAAGTTCCACGTCTGTCACGTATTTATTACCGGGATAAATTTTTCAATTATCCCCTATCTTTATTCAACACCTTGTCAAATCTGGGATTGATAGAGAGTTTATTAATTTTATTGAGCTACTTTCAAGCCAAACTTTGGCCCTCACCTCAAGAAGAAACTTTAGATAAGTGGGTAACTAATCGTTTCGGTAAACGCCTCTACAAAGTATTTTTCAAAACTTATACCGAAAAAGTGTGGGGAATACCCTGCAATAAAATTCAGGCAGAATGGGCAGCACAACGCATTAAGGGATTATCATTAAAAACATCAATCCTTAACGCTTTGTTTGGTACTAATAATACTAAAACTCTGATCAAAAAATTTGATTACCCAGTGTTGGGTCCTGGGATGATGTGGGAGCGTTTCCAAGAAGCTGTAGAAAATGAAAGCGGTGAAGTCTGTTTAAATACGAGAGTTATTAGTGTTCAACGAAAAGATAATCATATTACAAAAGTTCTTGCACAGCAGGACGGAAAAACTATCCAAATATCCGGTGAGCATTTCATCTCCAGTATCCCTGTGACAACACTAATTCACCGACTAGATCCCCCAGCACCAGAAGAAGTAATTCAAGCAGCAAAATCACTTAATTATCGCAACTTTATTATTGTTGCCCTCATACTTGATGTAAAAGACCTGTTTGCTGATAATTGGATTTACATCCACAGTGGAGAAGTGAAAGTAGGTCGCATCCAGAACTTTAAAAATTGGAGTGCTGCTATGGTTCCAGATCCAAACAAAACCTGTTTAGGTTTAGAGTACTTCTGTAGCGATGGAGATCAAATTTCCTCTATGACTGATGCTGAACTGCTGAATTTAGCAACGAAAGAACTGAAGAAGCTAAAGCTTGCTAATGTCAATACTATTATAGATGGTGTTGTATTGCGTCAGCCAAAAGCTTATCCAGTATACGATTGCAATTATCGCCAGCATTTACAAGTCATTCAAACATTTTTGGCAGGCTTTGATAATCTCCAAACTATTGGGCGCAATGGAATGCACCGATATAATAATCAAGACCACTCTATGCTAACCGGAATACTTGCAGTTAGAAATATACTTGGAGAGAAACATAACTTGTGGAATGTCAATACCGAACGCTCATACTACGAAGAATTTACAAAAAATGACCTAAATTCAACCGTAGAAACAAAGGCAGACGATTTGGATATCAAGCATCGTGATAAAGTTGTCAAAATATAAACTAAAATACTAAAACTTAAGTAGAAATATAATGAAACCTTCACATAACTTTTTCAATGGAAGAAACATTATATTATTTGTATCCACAATCTTAAGTCTACTTTGTTTAGCTTATTTTACCAAAGGCTTTTACCATTTAATATTTGATCCAACTGGTGCAAAAGATTTACACAGCCGATGGCAAGAGCAACAATACATTTATCGCGGTTTATATCCTTATGATATGAGAAAAGATTCTCCCCAAATCATTGCTGAACTTGGCCCGATCATTTCAGGAGGGTATCCCCCTTGGGCTTTTTTCACAGGCTTTGTCGTATTTCCGCCGATTTCCTGGGAATTAACTCGGTGGTATCATGCCTTTCTCAATATAATATCACTATCCATTTTGGGCTGGTTTGCTTATCAAATTGGACGACCATACGGTAAATTAAAAGCTTGGTTTACAACAGTTGCTTGTTTATCAATTAGTAGTCACACTACTACTCTTGGGCTAGGTCAATATGGCATTATCATTAATGCTCTTTTAATTGGAGTATTTTGCTTTCTACAAAATCGCCAAAATATCATAGCAGGCTTATTATTAGGTTTGGCACTAGCGAAACCTAACATCTCTGCGCTTTATTTTTTTGTATTAATTGTTCGTAAGCAAACGCGCTCTGTATTAGCCTGTTGTCTATATATCTTAGTAGCAAGTTCGGTAATTGGAGGACTAGTCAAGCTTTCTCCTATTTATATGCTATTTAGCGAGATTCAAGTAGCTTCTTACTTTGTCCAATCAGGCAGTTCTGGTATCAATATTCTGATGAATCTGGGAATTAATCCAGCAGTAGCAATAATCTTGTCTGGTTTATTGGCTACATCAATAATATTATTAGTGTTGTTTTGTATAAAAAATAGTAATTTAATTTATCTTTTTGCGATTGCTTCTGTTATAGGTAGACTATGGACTTATCATCTAATTTATGATAATGTTATGCTAATATTTTTATTAATAGCAGTCATTAAGATGACTTGGGATAAGCCCAATCAGTCAAATATTGTAGTATTAAGTTTAGTTTTAATGAGTCTAGTAATTCCAGCGAAAATTGCTGAATTTCCTTATGCCATAATTCTCCAAAGTGTGATTTGGATTGGATCTGTGATTTACCTATTGATTTTCCAAAAAGAATATCAAAGATAACAAGGGTAATTATGATCAACTACTTATGGTTACTTACAGCTACTAAATGCGCCCATTAACTTTTCAGACCTACCTTAATAATTTACCTGGAAAGTTAGAATAATATCAGGGAGATTTTTCAGCAGAACCACGACGCTGAAAATTAGCCTGTAAGTATTATCTGGTGCGATCGCAGGAGGCAAAAAATGGGCTTGGCTGGATTAAGAATTGTGTTGGTAGAACCAGCTGGGCCGATAAATATCGGCGCGATCGCCAGGGTGATGAAAAATTTCGGGCTATATAATTTAGTATTAGTGAACCCCCAATGCGATCCGCTATCGACGGAAGCTTTGATGATGGCTGTTCATGCTCAGGAAATTATAGAATCTGCGGTACTAGTAGCAACCTTACCAGAAGCATTGCATGGATGTGTCAGGGCGATCGCTACCACTGGTCGCGTTCGCAGTTGGGAAACTCCCTTAGAAAACCCCCGCACTGCCCTACCCTGGCTACTGGAGGAACCAGAAAAACCCACAGCACTGATTTTTGGCAGGGAAGACCGGGGATTAAGCAATGAAGAATTAAATTATGCACAGCGGTTTGTTGGCATTCCCACAAGTAAAGATTATGTCGCCCTAAATTTGGCTACCGCCGTGGCAATCTGTTGTTATGAATTGTCACAATGTGCCCAACAATCTGACACTCAGCCCTTACCCCAAACTGAACTTGCACCCTTAGATGTTGTGGAAGGATATTATCAGCAATTAGAATCACTATTACTGAAAATTGGTTACGTGTATCCCCATACGGCAGCTAGTCGCATGGAAAAATTTCGCCAAATGTATAATCGCGCTCACCTGAAAACAGGGGAAGTATATATGCTCCGAGGAATTTTGCAGCAGGTAGAATGGGCCCTTAAAAACCAAAGAGATGGTGAAAACTTGTAATAATTCGTTTAATATATACGCAATCATCCCCCCAAAATATTTAACATAGCTTAAACTAAACGTAAAAATGCTACTTAGTGGCAAAGTGAAATTTGAGTATTAATATTGCTTAAAGATTAAGTTTTGGGTCAGGAGTCTGCAAGAAAACAGTCAAGTGGGTCACAAGGAGTAACGGTGTCAGAGTCAAGTGACGAACTAACAGCTTTCTCGCGGCGTCAACCCCTAAATCGCCGCCAGCGTCCACAAAAAGTTCAAAAAGTGGCACAGAAGAAAGTTAAAGCCAACAGCCAGCAGCAAACTGTCAGTGGACGAAAAGCGGCGCTAACACGCCCAAAAAATCAAATCAGTCCTCCCCCAACCCCTGGTGCTACACGTAGGGTCAAATCGGGGTTAGTCATGCCAACGGCAGTAAAACCAATGCCTAGTGTCAAGGGGAAAATTCCTCCCTTTCGACCGGGTGCTGTGATGGTGAAAACGGTGCGGATGGAAAAGCCAAAAATGGGTAGGCGCTCATCGCGGAAAACGCGGTTAAAGCCAATGGCCAAAACTGTATTGTATGTTTTACGGTTATTAATTGTGGGTGTTGGGATGGGTGCAATTGTGGGCACGGTGTTGTCAGTATTAGACCCAGCTAATCGCATCAGTACATCGGCGTCTCCATCTAATAGTAATGTGGTGCGATCGCAGCCACAACCCACCCAAACTCCCCCAGCCGCAGCTGCGAGTATGTATTTATCTCAAGAAATTACCTCTTTGAAAAATGCCGTGCAAAATTTGGCGGACACCAACCCAAATCTCACACCGGGAGTTTTCTTATTAGATTTGGATACAGGTAATTATGTAGATGTCAATGGCTCTACCAGTTTTCCGGCGGCTAGCACGATTAAAGTGCCAATTTTGATTGCCTTTTTCCAGGATGTGGATGCGGGGAAAATTCGTCTGGATGAAATGCTGACCATGCAACAGGATATGGTCGCTGGCGGTTCGGGAAATCTGCAATACAAACCAGCCGGAACCCAGTACGCTGCTCTGGAAGTCGCCACCAAAATGATTACAATCAGCGACAACACGGCGACAAATATGCTGATTGCCCGACTCGGAGGCATAGACGCTTTAAACCAGCGTTTCCGTACTTGGGGATTGACAGCCACAATAATTCGCAATCAACTTCCAGATTTGCAAGGGACAAACACCACAACTCCCAAGGAACTAGGGAATTTGATGGCGATTGTGAGTCAAGGAAATTTAGTCAGTATGCCATCACGCGATCTCATGCTCGATATCTTGCGTCGTACTCAGAGAGACTCTCTGCTACCATCGGGTTTGGGGGCAGGCGCAAGAGTGTACCACAAAACTGGCGATATCGGCACAATGTTAGCAGATGCAGGTTTAATTGGTGTTCCAACTGGTAAGCGCTATGTAGCTGCTGTCATGGTACAACGCCCCAATAACGACCCTCGCGCCGAAAAATTGATTAGCTCAATTTCTCGTGTTGCCTACCAAGAATTTAGCCAGATTCCTGTCACACCTAACAGTCCTACAAGCACTATACCCACAAACGGTTATCAGCCCCAGCTTGTGAATCCTGCTTTACCCAACGGGACAACAGGCAGCGTACCGATGAGTGTTTATCAGCCTCCTGTTGTGAGTCCTGTACCCAACGGTATGGGAAGTACTGTACCCACAAACGGTTATCAATCTCCAGTTGTAAATCCCCAGTATTATCCTCCGAGATAATTCATACAGCAGTTTTCTTTTGTATGAAGTACAAAGCTACGGGTTTTGAGGCAGGGAGTAGGAACTCTTTATATCTGATGCATGAGTTCTGCATTTTGTACCTCAGTTACTTGCAAACTGCTGTAAGTAAAGTACTACATTTGCGCTTCAATTTGCCTGACTACTGTTAGCGCTGAGTAACTCACCCCAGCGGTGCCTTCTCCTGGATGGGTGGAGTCACCAACTAACCACAGATGTTGGATGGGTGTACGATTTGCGAAGCCAAAGGGGCCAAAGGTGGGTATTCTTTGACCAATACCACCGACTATACCGCGATCGCGGGCTGTGAAATGAGCAAAGGTGCGGGGTGTTGCCGCTTCTTGATAAAGAATAGTTTCTGGTTTGAGATAAAAGTATTGAGCTAGACGAGCGATCGCTTCTTGGGTAAACTTTTGTTTTAGTCCTTCATAATCATCAGTCTGCCACCACTCTGTAGGATCGACAAATGAAGAAGCGATAATTGTCGCTTTCCCCTCTGGTGCGCGACCGTCTCCAGGATGACTGACGGAAACAAATAGGGAATTATTCTCGCCAATCGGGCCATCAGCATCGTACAGAAATTGGAGATGGGGAGGACATCCAGGCGGAATCGCACTTGCATCCACACCCAAATACACCACAAAAGCACCCGATGCTTGGGGTAGTTTTTCCACACGGTTTTTATAACCAGATGGCGCTTGTTCTCCCAATAACTGCACCAAGTTTTGTACGGTGACGTTACTAATTATGTGGTCGGCTGGTTCTGTCCAGACTTCGCCAGTTTTCTGATTTCTAATTACTACAGCACTGGCTTTGCCGTTTTCTACTTTGATTTGTTCTACAGTGTGGCGCATCAATAACTTGCCGCCATCTCTTTCTAAGGATTGTACCAAGCGATCGCTTAATACTTGCATACTTCCCTGGAGGTGAAACAATCCTTGGGGCAGTTGGGATACACTCAACGCCGTCGCTGCATAAAGTAATGCTGTTTCTTCTGCATTGACTTGGGAATACAACTTCAGTTGCAAATCCAAAAAAGTTCTCAATCGTTGGTCATTACCTAATCCACATAACCGTAAAGCATCTCCTACCGTAAACAAAGTGAAGGGTACAGTAATTAATGTACTGGGACGCACCGCCTGAGCTAACTGCCACAAATCCCATAAATTACGCGGTGGTAGTACCGGGTCACGTCCTTGAAATTCCCAACTCGCATCAAACAAAGTTGCCATCAACTGCCAAAACGGTTCGCTACCGGGGAATTGTTTTTGCCGTTCCTCTTGCCATTTCTCTTGGTCGCGCCAAACATTGATGGGTGTGCTTTCCCCAGGTAAATATACCGCACAAGCAGGGTCACAAGGCGTTGCTGCCGGTAAATCTATTTCTAATTCTGAGAAAATGCGGTGGTGAATTCCCCCTGGTTCTAACCCTGCAACTTGAGTTGCTCCCACATCAAAGGTAAATCCCTGGCGTTTAAACGTCGAAGCACAGCCTCCTGGTACGAGGGCTTGGTCTAGAATGAGGACGCTGTAACCTCTATGAGCTAATAATGCCCCAGCAGTCAGTCCACCTATTCCTGCACCAATAACGACTACATTAGATTTACTTTTGTCAATAGAAATGCTGGACATCGATATTTATTTTTATAATTCTTAACATTGCTATTCATAATTTTATAGCGTGATTGATTAAACCACAATCTTCGTTAGGGGCGCATCCCATTGCAATACTTGTCGGTTAAGGGTAAAAGGGGAAGGGGAAAGGGGAAAGAAAAACCTTTAACCTTTAACCTTTAACCTTTAACCTTTTCCCAAACCCTATTCCGAAAAAATGCAAAAACCGAGCAGTATTGCATCCCATTGGTGTCAACTTAATGCGAAACTGGCGGTTAGAAACCGCACGCCAGGTGCTTCAAGTCGGCGGAGCCGCCCAACGTACTGGCTCGTCTACACAAAGAAAAGCTACCGATCTTGGGTTTCAAACCCTTAATTTTCGTTAGTCCGCGGAGGCGGACTTTGCCTGTGTAGCCGCGTTCACGCAGTGTGCCGCAGGCAATTCTATTCTAAGTTGATGACTTGGTTGCATGGAAGTGCTATCACGTCTAAAAACCTTGGCTAGACAGATTAAAATAGTGGTGGAATAGAATTTACTTTCTAGTCGTTAACTGTAGTTAATTTGATAACTAAGAGTATTATGTATATTAACGAAAAAGTACGTTTAATATCATCTACACTATCTTCTTTAGCCATTTTAGAGTTAACATTGTTGAGAGGAATAATTGATTCTCTTATTACAAACAAGGGAGACAATGTTAGAGTAAGTATTTTTTTCAGTGGCGATCAAGTCCAAGTTCTTAGTTCTGGTATTAGTCAGAATAAAACAACTATTCCTCAAACTTCATTCACGACTGAATGGACTGAGGTTAAGAACCCTGTAATCAGTTATACAATTAATGAAATAAAACAATTATCTCCCACTCAAAACTCTCCTAGACCATTAGGTATTTGGAAAGGACAAGTAGAAATATCAGAAGATTTTCATAAAACATCAAGTGATATTATTTCTGAATTTGGTATTGAATAATAATGGAGTTATTACTTGATACCTGTGCTGTAATATGGTCACTTGAAGATAACTCTTGTCTTTTGCCTGAAGTTCGTAAACAAATTTCAGATTCTTCAAATAAAGTGGTTGTTAGTGCTGCTAGTGTTTGGGAAATAGAAATAAAAAGAAAAAAAAGGACAGCTTAAAACCCCAGATAATTTAATACAAGCCATCATTGATACTGATTTTAGTTTTTTATCAATAACCGAACACCACGCTGTTAAAGCAGCATCGTTACCTGAGCATCATAAAGACCCTTTTGATAGGCTTTTAATAGCACAAGCGATACTAGAAAAGATGATTATAATTACTTCTGATACTCAATTTATAAATTATGGAGTACCACTTTTATTTGCTACAAAATAATTAAAAAGATGTAATAGTATCTAGATTGACACTTTGAAAGGGCTAGTACAGCACGGCGTAAATAAACCACCCATTCCCAATCAACAAAACCCTTACGCTGTCTTCATTTTTAATTTTTAATTTTTAATTCCGCCTTGCGGTACTAGTCCTGAAAACTACAAAACTTCACTGAGCAGTAAGTCGCAGATAAGATAAAGAAGTAACATCGCTCCTCACACACAAGTAGCAATGACCTCAACCCTACGGAAATTTCCCCGTCTTAATGCTCCGGCACTGCACTACTTGCCCAATGGTTTGACAATCATTGCCGAGCAAATGCCAGTTGAAGCCGTAAACCTCAATTTGTGGATTAAAGTTGGCTCTGCTGTAGAACCTGATGCCATTAACGGCATGGCTCACTTTTTAGAACACATGATTTTTAAAGGAACAGAACGACTGGCTAGCGGCGAATTTGAACGTCGAATTGAAGAACGGGGTGCTGTTACTAATGCTGCTACTAGCCAGGACTATACTCATTACTATATAACTACTGCACCCAAAGATTTTGCCGAGCTTGCACCACTACAAATAGATGTAGTATCTAACGCGAGTATTCCTGATGATGCCTTTGAACGTGAGCGATTGGTAGTTTTGGAAGAAATTAGGCGTTCAGAGGATAATCCCCAGCGACGGACATATCGGCGGGCGATGGAGACAGCTTTTGATGAGCTACCTTATCGCCGTGCGGTATTGGGGCCAGAATCGGTGATTGCCGAACTTAAACCCCAGCAGATGCGAGATTTTCATACTAATTGGTATCAACCCCAGTCAATTACTGCTGTGGCTGTGGGCAATTTACCCGTCGAAGAATTAATTGCAACAGTTGCTGAAGGATTTACAAAAGCCGCTAAAACTCCCCACTCCCCACTCCCTATTCCCCATTACCCCTTATCTCCAGAGGGGGTCCCACCTTCTCCACTCAGCCCTGAATCACCATTTACAGAAATTGTCCGTCGAGAATTTATCGATGAAAGTCTGCAACAAGCAAGGCTAGTGATGGTTTGGCGGGTTCCCGGAATGACCCAGTTAGATCGCACCTATGGATTGGATGTTTTAGCAGGAATTTTGGGACACGGACGGACATCAAGACTAGTGAGGGATTTACGAGAAGAACGGGGATTGGTTTCTTCAATTTCTGTGAGCAACATGAGCAATCAGCTGCAAGGGATATTTTATATTTCAGCTAAATGTGCAGTGGAAAATTTAGCAGTTGTAGAGGATGCGATCGCTCAACACATTGGTAAACTACAAACAGAGTTGGTAACAGAATCAGAAATTGCCCGTATACGGCGGCGAGTAGCTAACAGATTTATATTTGGTAACGAAACACCAAGCGATCGCTCTGGGTTGTATGGTTATTATCAATCTTTGGTGGGAGATTTGGAACCCGCCTTTAACTACCCAGCGATAATTCAGAGTCAAGATGCAACAGACTTGATGCAAGCAGCTAAAGAGTATCTTTCCCCAGATGCTTATGGCGTGGTTTTTGTAAAGCCGTAAATTAAAAATTGGGAATAGGGCATGGGGCATTGGGCATGGGGAAGAGGAAAATAATTAATAATCAGTACCAATGCCCAGTTATTAATCCAAAATCCAAAATCTAAAATCCAAAATTGCATCATGTGGACTCAAATCGACACCCATATTAGCCAGGTAACTGGCGAAAAATTTCAGAGTCAGCAACGGCGATCGGTTGGTGGTGGGTGCATCAACCAAGGCTATGCTGTTTCTAATGGTGAGATAACCTACTTCGTCAAGCTTAACGAAGTATCTCAAGTTGCAATGTTTGAAGCTGAGGCGATGGGTTTAAAGGAAATGCTAGCAACAGCTAGTATTCGCGTCCCCAAACCAATTTGCTGGAGTACTGCTGATAATTCTAGCTACATCGTTCTGGAATGGTTAGAACTTGGTAGCGGTAACAGTAACTCATGGGAAGAGATGGGGCACAAGTTAGCGGCGATGCACAAAGCTAGCAGCAGTCAAGGTTTTGGTTGGAAAATTAACAATACCATTGGTTCCACACCTCAAATTAATACTTGGACACCAGACTGGACGGAATTTTATATTAAACATCGTTTGGGTTATCAATTTCAATTGGCAAGGCGGCGGGGAGGTAATTTTCCCCAGCAAGACAAGTTACTAGCAGCGATTCCTGAACTATTGGCAAATCGTGAGGTGCAACCTTCTTTAGTACACGGCGATTTATGGGGCGGAAATGCTGGGTGTACTGTGTCGGGAGAACCTGTGATATTTGATCCAGCAACTTATTTTGGCGATCGCGAAGTTGATATCGCCATGACAGAATTGTTTGGTGGTTTCCCAGCAGCATTTTATCAGGGTTACAACGAGGTATTTCCGTTAGATTCAGGCTATGAACGCAGAAAAATACTCTATAACCTGTATCACATTTTGAATCACTTCAATTTATTTGGCGGCGGTTACGATTCGCAAGCCAACCGGATGATTGACCAGATTTTGCGCTAAGTAGGGCTTGCTGAAAAAGTCGTATTTAAGGCAGATCGAGAATCAATTAACAATGCTTGTAAGTAGAAACAATAAAATATTATATGAATCAAAATGATTCATATAATATTTTCTAATCACCCAAACCTTAAAATAGGGTAAATACAGCATTTACTAAAATAAATACAAAAAAAGTCATAATAATCCGCCGTAGTAATGCGGAAAGATTCATGACTAGAAAATTTATAGCAATTGCTGTTTCAGAAGTATTAGAAAGTTTGGTCATCAATCAAGCAAGGCTATATCTTCTTTTTGCTTCTCCAAATTTCCCTTCAATACAATTACGGTCTCTCTCGTCTAATTGTGTCTGTTTTTTTGTTTCTTTACTGATATTTTTTGGAGGTCGTCCTAATGGTATACCACTAATTCCTCTTTCTTTACACCATTTTCTATTGTCTTTGGTTCGATAAATCTGGTCTACATGTATAGATTATAGATTTCTTAAGAGATATTGTAGTTGTCTTTTTATTGCTTTTATTCTTTGTTTTTTCGATGGTCGTCGCTTTTTCGCTACGTCTAGATATTCTTTTCTAGCTGTATTTCTATAAGTTCTAGGTTTTTTATTTTCGTTGTCATCTAATTCTTCATACAGAATATCTATTATTTCTTCTGTTTGCTCTCTCGATCAAGTTCAATAATCCTAAATCTGTCGGATATTTAATATCTGCTGGTACACAAGTTGCATCTAATTTTAATTTACCTTGATTTCTTTCTTCATTTATTTTTTCTTCTCCTCCACTGCTAATAACTTTTTTTCATTTACTTCTTCATTTTCTTCCTCTCGACTATTCTTGACCATACTCTGATTCATTCTATTAACTAATCCAATATCTATTCTTTGTCTAAAATGGACGAGCATTGATGCTTCAAATGGTGCTTCATTACTATACTTATTCAACCCTATAAAGTACTGTAAATAAGGATTCTCTCTTATCTGTTCTACTGTCTCTCTATCACTTAATCCCAATCTTTCCTTGATTATTAAAGCTCCGATAGCTGTCCGAAAGGACTTTGCTGGTGCCCCCATTTCAATCGTAAATTGTTGAGCATATTCATCTTCAAATTCTGACCAAGGAATTAAATTAGCCATTATGACCCATCTATTATCCTCTGCCAATTTCCCCTCAAATGGCAGTTCAAACTTTTCTATTGGGGTGGCTGGGGTCTCCATTTTTCTATACATTTTTTATACTGATGTTAGGGTTTTGAGCCATTCTACTTGATTTTCTTGCACTTTTACCCAACCTATAGACCTCAATTAATATTTGTACAAGGGTTTCAGCTTTAATCAGCAAGCCCTACTTAATGAATGTTAACCCCAACTCCTGGGCTAAGACTTTGGCGTAATCTTCAGCAAAAAGTTGAACTTTGGGATGCTTAGTAAAGCCGCAACTTTATTGGAAGTGAATGTACGCGGCTATTGTGAGACTAGCGAGGAGAATTTAGACCGCCTCTGCGAGCTGTACCAAGAGGTTGAAGAGCGGATTGAAGGAATATATCCCTCTTCTGTCACTTTCCGGAATAAGTAAGTAGTAAATAAGTTAAATTATCCAGAAGCATAACCAGGTTTAAATTGATTCATTGCAGCAATTAAATGATTAAATCCTAGCAATAAATGTGAATTAGGGAAAATACTTAACCAGGGATAAATCAACCAAAATAGTAAAAGTGGTTGGATAATTAGACGCAGATTATTTAAAGTATTTTTCCATCCGTATTCGTGGTTCCATTGCGGATGATCAGAAAAATCAACATCATTATTTTCTTCTGCCTCAGTCTCAATTTGACGAGATTGATTTAAGCCTAAGAAGACTGGAGAATTTAAACTAATCATCGTGTAAACACAAAAAATAATCTCCCACCATCTCTCAATATGTTGGAAATTAGTGAAACGGTAATCTGTCCAGCCTAGTTCCTGTTTACACTGTCGAAACCCATATTCTACCCAGGTTCTTAATCCATATAAATCGCCTAAAGTCTTCTTCAAATTTCCTTGAAGATTCGTCATCACGAAGGAGGTAGAATTTTCTGGCATAGTTTCTGGGTCAGTAGTTATTTCCCAGTAAGTTATGGCTCTTTTTTTACCATAAATTATTTCCCTAATGTATCTAGTTTCTGATTTTTGATTGCTAAATGTTCTTTCAAATTTACACCATTTATTCGCCCTAACGCCTTGTCCTGCTGGCAACCAGACTCCATGATTACTTCTTATTGATACAACGTAACCTAAATTGTATTCAGCTATTTTTCTAATAAATTGGCTACTTTCACCATATAAACTATCAGCCAGTACTAATTCAATATTAAACCCTGATTCAATTAGCTCTGTAATAATTTCTGATGCTAGCTCTATTTTCGTTTTGTATTTATCCGACTCCTTTAGTGTTCCTTTTGGTTTAAATACTTTTACAATTAATGGAAAAGTTATATTAGAGTAAACTCCATAAGCATTGACTGAAACTATCCCATTATCTATCTTCCCCACGCTTCCCAAATATTGTCTAGCCACATAATCAGTCTTTTTACCTTTTTTTCTATCTCCGGTTTCATCTATAACTACTGTAATTGCCTGACCATCTAATTCTTTCTTCAGTTTATTTAATCTTCGTTGTTTTAACTTATTTACTGACCAATCTGAATTGGCTAGAAAATGATGTAATGATTGAGCGGAGTTTATACTTACGACTTTCGCTATCTCTGGTAACGATTTTCTTTGAATTTGGGACATTATCCCCAGATGTAAATATTTGAAGCACTCATAATTTCTTACTTCTTTAAACAGGTCTTTATACTCTGCACAATATTCATCTATGGTGGCAACTGTTGGGTGAGCATCTCTTGCCAAATGTTTTAAGATTTGTAATTCTACATCCATTGACCTACTTACCTTTCAGGGTTTTATTTTTTTATTCTTTTATTCAGAATACCCGGAAAGTGACAGAAGAGGGATAATAGTGCGAATTAGGCAGGTATAACCCCTCCATTTTGTCTTTTATAGATATTTACTCCCAAATATTGGAATTTTAAATACCAGAGTATAGAATAGTACTTCTAGGGCGGGCATCTTGTTTACTCTAGCTTTTTATAGGTGTTTACTACGATACCTGTCTAAATGTTATTTAGCCGCCAGATAAAAGTTTGGCAGTAGAGACGTGAGGATGCTTAGGATCTTTGACCAGAGGCGGCTTCTTTTTCTTTTGGGTTCGGGGCTGTTTGAGAAAACGTGTTAGATGAACTTTTTGAGCTAAATCCTGGAGCATAAAAGCGAAATCGGGCAAAGCCAGCTCGCCAAAACACAGCCATGCGGTCGGTGGAATCGCAATCATCATGCCACGGTAGGTGCTGTGAATTTCATCAACGACATAGAAATCAGACAAGGATGCGTCAATTTTGCCGACACCATGAACGCTGGCTAAAGCAGCTCTCAAGGTTGCCAGCAGATTGTAAGCTACTAAAGCTAGGGCAAAACTGAAGAGAGCGGCTTTGGGATAAGCCAATGTGTTAATTTCGCCTTCAAAGTTCTGTGTCACCGTTAAAAATAACCGCTCCACCTGCCAACGTTCTCTGTACAATTGCATAACTTGTTGAGCACTCGCATCCTTGGTGGGCAGATTTGTCAACACCACAATCTCGTCATCACCATGTCGAGACGGTGTGGTTAAGCGCAGAACAATCCGACGCAATTTCATGGTTTGCTCTGCTCCCCACGCTGAATCTCAATCGGTTGTTCCCATAATTCACCGCCCTCCACTTGACCACAGGATTTCAATTCTTTGATGGCTGTCCAAGGCAAGTTTTGATGTTCTCTAATCGCGAAACTGGCTTTTCGTTGGAGAATTCCTGACAGAAAATCGAGTGTACACATATTGCGGTCAGCTATCCATAATTGTTTTGTTTCGACCGTTTCCAATACCTGTGCAAACAATCGCCGCTCCTGGGCATGTCCATCTTCACAAGGGAAAATATCTACGGCTAGCCGCAATTGTGGGGAGCATCTCAGCTTTGCTAGAACATATGAACTAGTAAGTGGGGGTGAAAATCATCGAAAATAAAGGAATAAATTAACCCCCACTGAATCAACAATGGAAGCAGCTATAGGAATCCGCTTTGATTTCTGAACTAATTTGCGTAGGCAGGCAATAGGCAA
>NZ_JBDNJQ010000130.1:0-24864 GCF_051172895.1 Nostoc sp. CALU 1950
GCTGGTGGTAATGACAGTTTGTTTGGGGAACAAGGAGATGATAGATTATCCGGTGATGCTGGAAATGATAGCTTGTATGGTGGTGTGGGGAATGATACCTATTCTTTCCTAGCTAATTCTGCCTTGGGAACCGACACAATTATAGAAACCACAACAGGTGGTACTGACACTATTAACTTTGGCGGTACTACAGTTGCCGTCAACGTAAATTTAGGTGTAACTACCTCGCAAACGGTTAATAGCAATCTCAAGCTCATTCTCTCTGCCAACAATGTTATCGAAAATGCAACGGGTGGCACAGGTAATGACAGTCTCACTGGTAATACACTCAATAACACTCTGATTGGCAATGGCGGAAATGACCAACTCCAAGGGTTGACGGGGAATGATATCTATTCTTTTGTAGCTAATAGTGCATTGGGAACCGACATAATTACAGAAACCACAACAGGTGGTACTGACACTATTAACTTTGGCGGTACTACAGTTGCCGTCAACGTAAATCTAGGTTTAACTACCTCGCAAACAATTAATAGCAATCTCAAGCTCATTCTCTCTGCCAATAACGTGATCGAAAATGCAACAGGTGGCGCAGGTAATGACAGCCTCACTGGTAATACACTGAATAACACTCTAATTGGCAATGGCGGAAATGACCAACTCCAAGGGTTAGCAGGAAACGATACCTATTCTTTCCTAGCTAATGCTGCCTTGGGAACCGACACAATTATAGAAACCACAATAGGTGGTACTGACACTATTAACTTTGGCGGTACTACAGTTGCCGTCAACGTAAATCTAGGTTTAACTACCTCGCAAACAATTAATAGCAATCTCAAGCTCATTCTTTCTGCCAACAATGTTATCGAAAATGCAACAGGTGGCACAGGTAATGACAGCCTCACTGGTAATACACTGAATAACACTCTGATTGGTGGTGATGGAAATGATCAACTCCAAGGGTTAGCAGGAAATGATACCCTTCAAGGAGGCAATGGTAATGATATTCTTACAGGTGGAGTTGGTAATGATAAATATCTTTTCCAAAGCAATGGTGTATTTAACACAAGTTTAGGTATTGATAACATCACCGACTTTGAAGTGGGACAAGACCAGATTGTGCTGAGTAAAACCACTTTCAATGCTGTTACTAATACTGTGGGACAGGCTTTAACTGACTTTGCAGTTGTCAGTAATGATCAATTAGTCAACGCTAGTAATGCGCGTATTGTCTTTAGTCTAGGTAGTGACAAGTTATTCTATAACCAGGATGGCAATGTTTTGGGTACAGGAACAGTGTTTGAGTTTGCTCGTTTTGGAAATCCTAATATTACTTTGAGTAGTAGCAATTTCACTCTGATTGCCTAGCTTTTTAGGGATTAAGATGTTCTACATCTTAATCCCTTATTTGCTCAATAAAGGTACTTTAGGCGTTGCTGATTAGATGTATGAATATTGGTGTAGAGATGTTGCTATGCAATGTCTCTACAAAGGTTTTTAAATCACACAAAATAATTTTTATAGCTGAATTCACTAACTCCATAATTTTTAGTAAATTACGGTTATAAAATCAAAAGCTTATAAAGCCAATTTTCATTGTTATCTTAAATTTACCCTGTCATCTTTAAAATTAGGTAAATTTGCATTAAGCAAGCTTTCAGTTCGCTGCTCTCGTTAACTAATCAATAACTTTTTAATTGTAATTTCTGATACTATTTATTTGCTAGATAGCTGAGTCAGCTACCCAGGCAAAAAAAAGCAATATATGCTAAGATTGTATCAAAATATAGCAATTATTCAAGAGCAATTTAGAATAATTTTGCGCTTTGTTGAGTAAAAAAGCTAAAATCTACGATTTTTGGAGATTTTTAGGTTATGACAACCTCACAGGAGAGGATTATCCCGATAGACTTGCGAACCGAAATGTCGCAGTCTTATCTGGAATACGCCATGAGCGTGATAGTGGGTCGGGCGTTGCCAGATGCCAGGGATGGTCTAAAACCTGTGCATCGTCGCATTCTCTACGCAATGCACGAGCTAGGTCTACTTCACGATCGCCCCTTTAAGAAATGCGCCCGTGTGGTCGGGGAAGTGCTGGGTAAATATCACCCCCACGGCGACACGGCAGTGTATGATGCCTTGGTGCGGATGGCACAGGATTTTTCCATGCGATCGCCCCTAGTTAACGGACATGGTAACTTTGGTTCGGTAGACAACGATCCGCCAGCCGCAATGCGGTACACAGAATGCCGCTTACAAGCTTTAACTAGCGCTGGTCTACTCCACGACATTGAGTATGAAACCGTAGACTTTGCCGATAACTTCGACGGTTCCCAGCAAGAACCCACAGTTTTACCAGCACGGATTCCCCAATTGTTGCTCAACGGTTCCTCTGGGATTGCCGTGGGCATGGCAACCAACATTCCGCCGCACAACTTGGGCGAATTAATTGATGCTTTGGTGGCTGTAATCCACAATCCAGAAATCACCGATCTCGAATTAATGCAGTATGTCCACGGCCCAGACTTTCCGACTGGGGCGCAAATTTTGGGGACATCTGCCATTCGTGAAGCTTATACTACCGGGCGTGGTTCCATTACCATGCGTGGTGTCGCTAACATTGAAACCGTTGAACAACGGGGACGCCCAGATAGAGAAGCAATTATCATTACCGAATTGCCCTATCAAACCAATAAAGCGGCGCTAATTGAAAAAATCGCCGAAATGGTGAACGAGAAGCGTTTAGAGGGCATCGCAGATATCCGGGATGAAAGCGATCGCGACGGGATGCGAGTTGTCATCGAACTCAAGCGTGATGCTTATCCCCGCGTCGTGCTGAACAACCTCTACAAGCAAACGCCACTGCAAGCCAACTTCGGCGCAAATATGCTGGCGTTGGTGAATAGCGAACCCCAAGTCCTCACCCTCAAGCAGTTCTTAACCGTCTTCTTGGATTTCCGCATCGAATCCATTGCCAGACGCACCCGCTACGAACTACGGAAAGCTGAGGAACGCGACCATCTCTTGCAAGGGTTATTAATTGCCCTATCTCAGTTAGATCCGATTATTGTTTTGATTCGCCATGCGCCCGATGCGCCCACAGCCAAAGGCGAATTAATCACAACTTACGGACTCTCAGAAGTGCAAGCAGATGCGATTTTGCAGATGCAATTACGGCGGTTGACTGCTTTAGAAGCAGACAAAATTCGTCTGGAACACGATGAATTGCAAGCGAAGATTACCGACTTGCAAGATATTTTGGCACGCCGGGAAAGAGTGCTGGAAATCATTGAAACTGAAGTCGGGCAACTGAAAACCAGCTTCGCTACACCCCGCCGCACGATAATTTTACCAGGGGAAGGGGATTTAGACGATCGCGATCTAATTGCCAATGAAAAAGCGATCATTTTGGTTACAGAGCAAGGCTACATCAAACGGATGCCAGTCAACACCTTTGAAGCCCAAAGCCGTGCTACCAGAGGTAAAGCCGCAGCCAAGGTGAAAGATGATGACACCATTGAGCATTTCTTGACTTGCTGCGATCACGACAGTATTTTATTCTTTAGTGAGCGTGGTGTCGTTTATTGCCTGAGAGCTTATCAAATTCCAGCGAGTTCGCGTACCAGTCGCGGGACACCAATCGTCCAAATGCTACCGATTCCCAAAGAGGAAAAAATCACCTCGATTGTACCCGTTGACGAGTTTAGCAACGAAGAATATCTGGTCATGCTCACCAAGGGCGGCAATATCAAGAAAACCGAATTGGCAGCCTTTAGTCATATTCGCGCCAATGGTTTGATTGCCATTTCCTTAGAAGAAGGCGATCAACTGCGCTGGGTGCGACGCGCCAGAGTAGAGGATAGCGTAATCATTGGTTCTCGTAACGGGATGGCGATTAACTTCCGGTGCAACCACGAACAACTGCGTCCTTTAAGTAGGGCGACTCGTGGCGTGAAAGCCATGAAACTCAAGAATAAAGATGAACTGGTGGGTATGGATATTCTCCCCGCAGCAATTCTTGAAACTTTGGATGTTGCAGAAGCCGAAATTGAAGATATCGAAACAGTCGAAGCAGTCGAAGCAGTCGAAGCAATCGAAACAATCGAAGCAGAAGATATCGAAATTACCGAAATTAATGAAGAGTCCGCAGAAGTGCCTAGCAGTGGCGTAGTTGGCCCTTGGGTGTTGGTAATTACAATGGGAGGATATGGTAAGCGCGTACCCGTTGCCCAATTCCGCCTGCAAAATCGTGCTGGACAGGGTTTAATGGCAACCAAGTTCAAAAACCGCAAAACCAAGGACAAGCTAGCAACCCTACGCATTGTGAACAACGATGATGATGAAATCATGATGGTGACAAATCGCGGTATTATCATCCGTCAAGCGGTAAATGCGATTTCGATCCAATCGCGATCGGCAACTGGAGTCAGAGTGCAGCGTTTAGATGAAGATGACGCCATTACCGGAGTGGCAATAGTTCCACCTGATGCTGTCGATGCAGAAGAAGCAGAATAAAAAGCAGGGGGAGCAGGGGAAGCAGGGGAGGCAGGGGGAGAAATTAACCGCCTTACTCCCTTACTTAATTGCCTTAGCCAGTGGGATTTCAATGGGGCTAACCGTCGCCCCAGTAGGCGCATGGTTCTTGGCTTGGATTGCCCTAGTTCCCTTATGGGTGCTAATTGTCACTTCAGCCAAAAACCAAAACCAATCCCCCCCTGCTCCCCCATCTCCCCCTGCCCCCCCTGCCCTCCTCTGGGGTATCGGTTATCACGGTGTCGCCCTATCTTGGATTACCGGAATTCATCCAATGACATGGTTGGGTGTTCCTTGGTTGCCGAGTTTGGCAATTACTCTTTTTTGTTGGGGATTTCTCAGCCTCTTGGGAGGCGTATTTGTTACTATCTGGGCGGCTGTAATGGTTCGCCTAGCCGGACAAAAACCGTGGCTACGTGTACTGATTGGTACAGCCGTCTGGTGCGGCTTAGAAAGTCTATGGAGTGCCGGGCCTCTGTGGTGGAGTTCCCTTGCTTACACCCAAAGTCCGCATAATCTCGTAATTGTACATCTGGGACAACTCTCTGGGCCTAATACTGTGACAGCAGCAATAGTTGCTGTTAATGGTTTAATTGCTGAAGCGTATATAAACCGCCAAGATACCAAGATATCATCTGCGTCTTCTCTACGAGACGCTATGCGAAGGCGGTTCGTTAATAAATACTTAGTTGTCGCCACAGGACTATTAATTACCTTACACCTCATTGGTTTTATCTTATATAGCCGTCCCATCGCCCAAGTCCCAGAAGCAGCCTTGAAAGTGGGGATTATTCAAGGTAATATCCCAAACCGACTTTTACGAAGTTCCGAAGGGTTTCGTCGCGCCCAAGAAAA
This sequence comes from Nostoc sp. CALU 1950, assembly GCF_051172895.1. Classification (NCBI taxonomy): domain Bacteria; kingdom Bacillati; phylum Cyanobacteriota; class Cyanophyceae; order Nostocales; family Nostocaceae; genus Nostoc; species Nostoc sp. CALU 1950. The sequence continues at coordinate 5,389 of NZ_JBDNJQ010000130.1, forward strand.
CTACACCAATGGATATCTAACTTTAGCAGACCAAGGTGTAGATGCAGTCCTCACCCCTGAAGGAGCCTTACCTATTTTCCAGCGCAACTTGATGGAAACTGCTTTAGTCGCAGCAGTGAAGAAAAAAGGTGTAGTTGCTTGGATTGGGGCTTTTGGCGAACGGGGAGACAGTTATACAATTAGCTTGTTTAGTTTCAACGGTAAGGGTGAAATTGTCAGCCGCTACGATAAAGCCAAACTAGTACCATTGGGAGAATATATTCCTTTTGAAGAAATTTTAGGCGGACTAGTTCAGCGTTTGTCACCTTTGGAGGCACACCAAGTTCCTGGTTCAGCAAATCAGATATTTGACACTCCATTTGGTCGTGCGATCGCTAGTATATGTTACGAATCTGCTTTTCCTGAGCAATTTCGCTATCAAGCTGCGGCGGGTGGGCAATTTATCCTCAGTTCTTCTAACGATGCCCATTACAGTGCATCCATGCCATTCCAGCACCATGCACAGGATATCATGCGGGCAATTGAAACTGATCGATGGTCAGCACGGGCAACTAATACCGGATATTCAGCCTTTGTAGATCCTCACGGTAGAACTTTGTGGATATCTGGATATAATACTTACGAAACTCATGCCGAAACAATTTATCGGCGACAAACACAAACTTTATATGTGCGTTGGGGTGATTGGTTAACACCGTTGTTGTTGATATCCTCTGGAGGAGCTTGGCTGGTAATTAAATTTAGCAATACAAAGAAATTGAGTAATTAGCAATCAGGTATTTCATCCAAAATTGGATTTACTGTTAATTAAAGTGTAATTAATATTGCTGGTGTATTGTTTTTCTTTCTCTTACATTAGAGATTTCAGGAAAAAGTTTCAGTATTATGACTATTTATACACACCTTGATCCAATTTACAATTATCCATAAGGCTGAAATTTAAATACAATATTTCATACCAAATTAAGTTAAAAAAAACTATATAAGCGATAATTTGCTGACTTTAAGGTGTTTTAATAAAGTTATTACCGAAAGTCTAGTAGAAGCAAAAACATGAAAGGTTTCAGGAAGTTATCCTCAATAGCGCTATTGCTATGTGCCTTTGTGTATCCGCCCTCATTAGCTGAAGCAAAAGATATTTCTTTAGATAATGCTCGCAATGAACAGAGCGCTGCACCAGAAGCTAACCTAGTTGGAGATAAAACTGGAGAGCTTTTAATTGCTCAACGGCGGCCAGGAAGATACAGAATGATCCGACGACGGCAGATTATCCGACGCCGGCAGTCCTTAAGACGATACCCAAGTATCCGACGCCGACAGTCCTTAAGACGATACCCAAGTATCCGACGGCAGCAGTTAAGACAACGGCAGATTATCCAACGACGGCAGCCTTACGGACGATACGAAAATATTCGCCGTCGTTATTAACGACAGATGATGTCAATTATTGTCAGGTTTTGGGAAAAAGGGAAAGAAAAAACCTTTAACCTTTTCCCCAAACCAAATTCTTAGTTAAAAATGCAAAATCCGAGCAATATTGCGGCTGATGTAACGAACTAGTGGTTAGTGGTTTAACCACTAACCACTAACTATTATTATCTTTTAATGGCTTGCTACTACCTCTCCTTCAAGGCGAACTAGTCGGTCTGCCAAAAGTTTTTCAAGGTCTTCTAGTGCCTTGGTAAAACCTTTGATGCCCTCATCTAGTTTGTCGGTTGCCATGCGGTCAGCAGCGTGCATTTTGTCATAGCTAGCTTTGTCAATGGATATCTTTTCGATTTCCAAGCTTGCTGCCTTGGCGGGGTCAAGTTTACGTGGCAGTTCTGCAACAGTTGACTGCAATTCAGCTAAAAGTGATGGTGAAATGGTCAGCAAATCACTACCGGCAAGTTCAGTAATTTCACCAAGGTTACGGAAGCTAGCTCCCATAACTTCGGTTTTGTAGCCGAATTTCTTGTAGTAGTTGTAGATTTTGGTGACTGACAAAACTCCTGGATCTTCGGCTGCTGGGTAGCTATCGCGTCCGGTATCTTTTTTGTACCAGTCGAGAATCCGACCAACGAAGGGAGAAATTAGGGTGACGCCGGCTTCTGCACAGGCGATCGCTTGGTGAAGACCAAACAACAATGTAAGGTTACAGTGAATACCTTCTTTTTCGAGAATTTCCGCAGCGCGAATGCCTTCCCAGGTGGTGGCAATTTTAATTAAAACGCGATCGCGGCCAATTCCGGCAGCTTTATACTGGGCAATTAAGTCCCGTGCTTTAGTCAGGGTAGCTTCGGTATCGTAGGACAAGCGAGCATCCACTTCCGTAGACACGCGACCGGGAATGATTTGCAAAATCTTTAATCCAAAGGCAACTGCTAAACGGTCAAAAGCCAAAGAAACTATCTGTGCTTGGGTGGCTTCGGCTCCAGCATCTTTCTTTGCCTGAAGTAAAGTTTGATCGACAATTCCCTGATATTCTGGCATTTGCGCCGCAGCAGTAATCAGAGAAGGATTGGTGGTGGCATCTTGGGGTTTGAACTTTTCAATTGCCTGGATATCCCCTGTATCTGCGACCACAACAGTCACTTCTCGCAATTGTTCCAGTAAATTCTTAGACATAAAAGACTCCGTGATGTTTGTTTAGGATTTACTTATTCCCCAGTTCTTACCAAGTGAGTGCTGAGTGCTGAGTGCTGAGTTAGGAGTAGAGATGCGATTAATCGCGTCTGTACAAGAGTTATTTATTTCCTTGTCTCCCTAGTCCCTAGTCCCCAATCACCAGTCCCCAGTTTACTGTTCCTTCAATTCTGATTCTGGCAATTTTTCTTAATCATTGCCCAATTTTGCTTACTATCTTGAGCCACAGCCTTATTCTAAGTGCCTTATGCGGAAATTGGCTGTCCAATGGAATGCACTTTGATTAAACTAGTTGTGCCCGATTTACCAATTGGAACACCAGAGGTAATTACTACTTTATCGCCCTTATTCGCTAAACCCATGTCTACAACGGTGTTCACCACATTGGTAAACATCTCTTCGGCATTGTGGACTGGTGGAATCAGCAAAGCTTCCACACCCCAAGAAAGCGCTAGTTGGCGATAAGCGGTGATGTCGGAGGTGAGGGCAATAATGGGAGAAGTAGGCCGGTATTTAGACACCATTCTCGCCGTATTCCCTGATGAAGTGTTACAGAGAATTGCCCGTGAACCTGTTTCATAAGCGATGCGACAGACGGATTCTGCCACAGATTCGGTAACGCTGAGACTGCCTGCTTCATGACACCAAGCATGTTTGCTACCCTCATCTAGAGCCTGTTCTGTCCGCACGGCGATGTTGTGCATCATCTGGACGGCGGCGATGGGATATTGTCCGACAGCGGTTTCACCAGAAAGCATTACCGCATCCGTACCATCTAAGATGGAGTTGGCAACATCGGTTGCTTCGGCGCGGGTGGGGTCAGGGGCGCTAATCATCGACTCTAGCATTTGGGTGGCTGTAATCACCGGCTTGCCAGCACGATTGCAACGGCGAATAATATCTTTTTGAATTAAGGGTACCTCGTGAATTGGCACTTCTACCCCTAAATCGCCACGGGCAATCATAATCGCGTCCGCAACCTTCAGAATAGAGTCAAAATTCTCTACTGCCTCTGCTCTTTCGATTTTGGCAATTAGGCGAATGGAAGCACCAGCAGCTTCAATCATTCGTCTAGCGGGTTCTAAGTCTTGTGGCGATCGCACGAAGGACACCGCTACCCAGTCTACACCCAACTGAATCCCAAAGCGGAGATCCAGCAAGTCTTTTTCGGTGATCGAACTAACAGGTAAAGGAGTTTGCGGTAGGTTCACTCCTTTGTGCGTGGAAATTAGCCCGCCAATTTTTACTTGGGCGCGAATGCGATCGGCATCGCGATCGGTAACAATCAATTTGACGCGACCATCATTAATTAAAATTGGTTCACCTGGTCGCACCATTGCGAACAAAGTCGGCAAAGGTAGGGGTAGTTCGTCAATACTCTCGCCCTTTTCTTGCAAAACAAAGGTGACTTCAGTACCGGCTTCTAAATTTAAACCTTCCGGTGGTAAAGTTCCCAAACGAATCTTGGGGCCACATAAGTCTTGCATAATTGCGATCGGCTTTTGCTGCTCAGTACTAATCTGTCTGAGATAGTGAGCCGTTTGGGCATGGAATTCATAAGCCCCGTGGGAAAAATTCAGCCGTGCCACATTCATTCCAGCTTTTACCAAGGCTTGCAGCTTTTCAGGTGCAGATGTAGCCGGCCCAACAGTACAAATGATTTTGGTTCGACGCATAGGGATTGGGGGTTGAGGAGTAACCTGTGAATTCGTAATTCGTAATTCGTAATTCGTAATTTAGAGACTTCAGATTTTATTTAGGTTTTCGGGTTTAAATCTTTAGCCTTCTTTCAAAGAATTAGTATTACGAGCCAAAAATCACATGTGCTTCATATCACCGGTTTGCTAAATAAAAATACTAGATTGCGTTTTGTTATCTTTTCTTTCCCATTTGACCCAAATCCCAAAAGTCAAAGGTTAATCACCAATGACTATTAAACAATTCGTAGTTCGTAATTATATTTTGTAACGGGGATTTCAACCCCGACTAATAACATACAAGCTGTTTATTATTCGTGAGTTTCAACCCCTATTAAATTACGAATTACGAATTACGAATTATCAAGCAGCTGTCGGTGCGAGTTTTTCCTTCTGTGACATAGACAACATTAGGTCAATCACACGATTTGAGTAGCCCCACTCGTTGTCATACCAGGCAATTACCTTGAAGAAGTTGGAGTTCAACTCAATCCCAGCGCCTGCATCGAAGATACTGGAATGGGTATCTCCTTGAAAATCTGTGGAAACTACTTCTTCGTCTGTGTAACCCAAAATACCGGCTAGTGAACCTGCGGCAGCCTCCTTCATGGCAGCACAGATTTCCTTGTAACTGGTGGCTTTGGCAGTTTTGAAAGTTAAATCAACTACAGAGACATCGGGAGTCGGAACTCGTAATGCCATCCCAGTTAATCTGCCCTTCAATTCTGGTAAAACCAGTGCCACGGCTTTTGCTGCGCCTGTGGAGGAGGGAATAATATTTTGGGATGCACCTCGACCACCCCGCCAGTCTTTCTTGCTGGGGCCGTCTACAGTTGGCTGAGTGGCAGTCATGGCGTGAACTGTGGTCATCAACCCTTCAGTCAACCCAAAATTGTCATTGATAACCTTAGCGATGGGAGCTAAACAGTTTGTAGTGCAGCTAGCATTGGAGACAATGATATCCTTGCCAGGATCAAATAGGTGATGATTGACACCCATTAACAGGGTAGTAACTCTATCTGGATCTTTGGTGGGAGCGGAAATTACCACTCGCTTTGCACCTGCCTTCAGGTGGTTTGCAGCTCCTTCGTAGTCGGTGAAGAGTCCGGTCGCTTCCACGACATAATCTGCACCTGATTTTCCCCAAGGTAACTCTGCTGGATTTCTAACTGACACACAAGGAATGAAATGTCCGTCAATCAGGATGCCGTCTTCCTTAGCTTCAACCTTGTGCTTTAATTTACCGTGGGTTGAATCGTACTTTAATAGATAAGCGAGGTTATCTGGTGGTACTAGATCGTTAATGCCCACAAACTCGATATTGGGGTTATCGATGCCGGCGCGAAGCACAAGTCGCCCAATTCGACCGAAGCCATTGATACCAACTTTCAATTTAGTCAAGATTAAACCTCCCGTTGTGGAAGTTGAACAAAAGGAGAAAGTTAAAAGTCAAAATAGATTGCCTTTTACTCTTTACTCTCTGATCCTGACAGTCTCAGTCGGCTAAGGCATATTTACTTGGCATATTTTAAGGATTGGGGATTGGGGACTGGGGACTGGGGACTGGGGGCTGGAGACTGGGGACTGGGGGCTGGGGACTGGGGACTGGGAGGTTTGAGTCTTTGAAGAGTGGATGACCGAGGCTCTAATTCTTTTTGTTCCTAGTCCCTAATCCCCAATCCCCAATTCAAGTTGGTTGGACAAATCGCTTAATTTCGCCACAGGCAATATAAGACTTGCCATCAGGTGCGGTTTTGACTTCATCAACGATGTAAAGCATACCTTCCTCGCGAACCGATCGCGGAAAACGCATGTTCCAATCTGGTTCATATCCGTCGGAAACTACCCTAGCACGTAGCTTACTGCCATCTTTGACACACTGAACTAGAATGCTGTCCCCTACACTGTCAGTTGTGGGGAGATCGGCGGCACTGGCAGGACCTTTGGAAGCTTTGCCTGTGTTAGTTGGATGCGATCGCCTAGGGGCAACGAAAATATCTGCTTCACCGGGTTGAGCAAAACGGGTGATATCACCACGTACACGGTAGAAAGTGGCATCAGTTGAGAGTTCCAATCCCTCAACAACATAGCGTGCCCCCTCGGCACGAATGGCACGGGGAAATTGGATGTTCTTGGTTGAATCGTAGCCTTCGGAAACGACTTTTACCCGCAGTTTACCGCCTTCACGAACGCAGTACAATTCAACACCTGAACCGACTTCATTCACAATCGGCATCGCGTACACTTCATCGCCAGCAGTGACACCGCGACCCACCAAATCGCTACGATTGCGCGTCATCGTCTGGTAAGTCTGATCGCGCATCTCTTTCCGTCCGGCATTGCCTAGAGCTTTTTGGGCGATCCGACCTGCAAAATACTCAAGCTGATCGATCTCTTCAGCAATTTCAAAATTCTCATTTAACCCTTTATCCCGCAATTCTTTCACCAGCGCCCGCAGGATTTGTTCAGCTTCCTCATGTCTGCCATGTTCAGCTAGATTGAGTCCTGTCTCTTTAGCCTTAGCGATGTTGAGGCGACTCAGTTCAAGAATGATATGGCTCGTAGAAGCAAAAGCAGCTTCCTCAATGGTGCCAACTTTGGCGACGACATCGGCTGTACCTGATACGCTTTGAATCAGGTTATTCTGCACAACATCGGCGCTGTAATGCAACTTCATTACTGGTAAATCACCAATTTGAGCGCTTGATATCTCCAAACTCAAGCCGAGAAGTTTGTCTTCACCCTCGTAAAGCTCTCCCAAAGTGAGGACAGCTTGACCAGCGTCATTCTGGGTAACTTTAGCAAGACTTAAGGTATCAACAAGGCTGACACCATCAGCTAATTCCAGCGTCACCTTGAGATTCTGTCCCACTACTGCTCTGAGACTGTCTAGCTCAATACTAAACACTTCAGTTGCTTCATCGATGCTTTGAATGAAGTAGAAGTTGCCCGTGGCGGCTCTTGCCATCCCAATCAGCAGGTCTTCATTGAAACCCTGAGCAAAACCTAACGTAGTTGTAGTAATGCCCTCCTCAGCTTTTTGCCCCGATGTCGCTGTCAGTACCTTCGGGTCTTGAATGCCCATATTGGCGTGACCATCGGTAAGCAGGAGAACACGGTTGATTTTTTGCGGATCAAGTCGCGTCTTTACGTGTTCACAGCCTTTGAGCCATCCCCCTGATAAATTGGTAATACCGCCTGCTCTCACCTTGCGGATAGAATTTTTCAGTGCGGCCTTGTCAGTCACAGCTTGGGGTGGTACAACACTGTCCACTTCATCGTCGTAAACAACTACTGAGAGAATGTCATTTGGCTCAAGTTGATCGACCACAGACTCAGCGGCTTTGAGCGCGTGATGCAAGGGAGCGCCAGCCATCGAGCCGGAACGGTCAATTACAAGAGAAAGGTTAAGGTGACGTCGGGGAGATTCAGCTATATCAGCACGAAAACGTAGCAGAATATTAGTCTTTAATGAAGATCCTGTGGGGAGGATAGACTGGTCAAATTCGTAACTTGTCTTAATCATTTTTTATATCCCTCAAAATTGTCTGTGATAAGCTACAAGCCCTATGATGACGAGACAGTAAGTGCTTTACTTAGTTTACCCAGAAATTAGTTTGTTCAGTGTCAAAATAGAATTTAATGTAAGATTTTATAGTTTTTATATCTCGTCAGTAATCGTTTTTTTGGGAAAAGTTTGTGATCTACTGACTTGATCCTTCTCCACTCTTCGGTACTAAAAGGCGATCGCACTGGTCACTATTGCGGGAAACTGAAAGCAGATATATTAGGAGAGGAGAACCTAATGAGTTGGACTAAAGTTCTTGCAGTCGCAGCACTTTCCCCAGGTGCGCGAGAAGTGGTGAAAGTTGGGAACCGGAAAATTCTGCTTTTGAATCACGAAAATCAGCTTTATGCTGTAGATAACACCTGTCCTCACTTAAAATTGCCTCTGAAAAGTGGCAAAATCAATGAAAGTGGGGCAATTGTTTGTTCTTTCCATCACAGTGCTTTTGACCTGCGGACTGGTGAAGTAAAAGACTGGTGTTCCTGGCCACCTGGTGTAGGTAAGGTACTGTCGTTGGTTTCACAACCAAAGGCACTACCAGTGTTTCCAATTCGTGTGGAAGAAGGCAGTATCTGGGTTGATGTACAAGAGGAATAGCACCCTCTCCCTGAATTTACCGAAACAATACTGAGTAAAAAAGCATTGAAGAAGAATTCAGAAGTCAGAATTCAGGAGCGGAGCCGGAGATGCTCCGCCTCCGGTCAGAATCAAGACGCTCCTGCGTCGCTAACGCTGCGCTATCAGTCGGGGATTCAGACCCGCGACTGACTGAAGACCACTAAATTTTCAATTTAGTGGGGGTGCAAAAACGCCGATTATTCAGACGCTCGCAGACTCGCTCTAAGCGAAGCCATGCCGTTGGCGGAGCCTCTCGTAGAGAAGGCTTTACGCTGCGCTATCCGCCAGTCGTACAGAAAACATTGCTGAATTCTGACTCCTGACTCCTGAATTCTGTTCGATAAAAACCCCAGCAGATGAGTTTAGCTGGGGTTTATATCCAAATTTACCTATTGCAGAGATATAGAAACCATTGAATCAAGCAGTTTGAACACTTTGCTGTGATGTAATGTTAGGTTGTGTGTTACCGTTGCCGGCTTCTATAGAAGCTGTAGCACTTTGAGATTGTCCTAAATTCACTTTGAATACCTTGCTTTGCTCTTGCTCAAGCTTGGGTAAAGTCAAAATTAAAATCCCATCTTTCAAGTCTGCCTTAACTTGTTGATTCTGAACTTTGCTTGGTAGAGCAATTACTCTAGTGAAGTTGCCATACCGGAATTCAGAATGAACTTTAGCGTTAGATTGGGAATGTTTTTCGTAACGATGCTCACCTGTAATTGAAACTGCATCTTGAGTGACTTGAATATCCAAGTCTTTAGCTTCTACGCCTGGAATCTCAACTCTTAATAGCCACTCTGAACCATTGTCGTATAACTCAACAGCAGGAACCCATGCTGTTCTCGGTGATGGAGAAGAAATATCTGAGTTGCCACGTTCGGCTGCTGTAAGCTCAGAGAAAAGTTGATCCATTTGACGACGCAGAATCTCCATTTCACGGAATGGTTCCCAACGAATGAGTGCCATATCTGAATCTCTCCTTAACTTTCTAATTCAATTTTGGGTAATCAAACAAAGTTTTAGAGGTATTTAGAGGTTTTAGATATTTAAGCAATCATCGAACCTCTATTTTGTTTAGAGAGGAGCTTTATTTACTTTGTTTCTTCTCTCTAGTAAGTAATTTAATAAAATCAAAATCTAAAAACAGTCGGGTAAACCGTACAGACATAGGTTGGATTTACCGTATCAAACAAAAGAAGGGTGAAAAGCTTGAGAATAGTTGATATCAAGGTAAGTAGGCAATAAGAAATTAAACTATAATTACGTAATGTAAAGTTAATTAAATTCGCTTGTATTCAAAGGCTCCAGCCTATTCTAAGGGCTAGAGCAGGTGATTTTTCTCTTAACGGTGACGCTGCACGTAGCCAGGATTTACGCAAAACTATAGGTAGTAGAGACACGCCGTCTCGTAGAGAAACGGCTACTCTTGCGAGAACGCTTTTAGCGAACCCGCAGGGTATGGCCCCTACAAAAAATCATTCTTTTCGGCTATTGTTTGCGTAAGTCCTGATAGTTTGCCGTATACAAGCCTCGCTAAGGCTTACCCACCTTTGGCTGCGGGCGAGACGCCCACCCCACAAGAAGTAGTTGAGTATTTTTTTTGGAAGTCCTTTATGGAAAAGAAAGTACAGTGAATGCCAAACCAGCGAAACAGCAAGTTATATGGTGTATCTTTCTATTCCGATTTTTCCGCCGCAGAGATTTGGCAGTATTAACCACTTGTTCTACTTCATCTGCAACTTTTCCATACACCTTGGGCTGAAGTATGGTGGTAAGCAACGATGATTTTATTTACAATCTGGTAACAGAGTTTTGCTTTCTGATTTTATGTTCAGTTTGATTCAACAAATTAGTCTTGATTGAAAATTAACTTAGGAACTGATATGGATGCTCAAAAAATCAAAATTTTATTAGTTGATAGCAACTTAGAGAATTTACATTTTTTATCAGACATCCTTCAGCACCAAAGTTATCAGGTGCAAAGTGCCATTTCGGGACAATTGGCAATCAATACAGCGCTTGCTTTTCTCCCTGATTTGCTTTTGCTAAACGTTCTTATGCTAGATATGGATGGTTATGACATTTGTCAACATTTGAAAGCTAACGATAAAACTCAAGATATTCCAATAATCTTTTTCGGTATTTTAGATGAATTATCTGAAAAGATAAATATTTTTGATTTAGGGAATGTTGACTATATTAATCAACCATTCCAAACTACAGAAGTTTTATTACGCGTACAAAATCAACTCACTATCCAAAGACTGAAAAAACAGTTAAAAGAGCAAAATGCTCAACTGCAACAGGAGATTAAAAAGCGTCAAGAAGTTGTAGCTAAGTTAAATATTCGTAACAGACAAATAGAAGATATTTTTCAAGAAATTCCCCCTAACATTAGCAAAGCCTTTTGTAGGGAAGTTTATCAAAGCGAATGCCTTTTAGTCGAAGCTGCCCTGAAAAAGAGTGAAAGTCAGTATCGCCACCTAGTAGAAACATCCCAGGATATGATTTGGTCAGTAGATATTGATGGACTAATTACCTTTGTCAACCCGGCAGTGAAGCAGATTTATGGCTACGAACCCCAAGAAATGATCGGGCGTGCCTTGACTGATTTCATCTCACCTACACAAGTTGCTCAAGATAAAGTAGCCTTTGACTGCGTTCTTCAGGGAAAACCGATCTTCCAACATGAAACTAGCTGTGTAGCTAAAGATGGTACCTTACTTTATCTGATGTTTAATGCGATCGCATTACACAATGAAGAGGGCCTGGTTATAGGTATGACAGGCACTGCTAGTAATATTACACAGCGTCGAGGTGTAGAAAAATTACTCCAAGAAAGCACGATTAAGCTCCGCAATCATAATCTAGTGCTAACACAATTGGCGCAAAATCAGACGCTTTATCAGGGTGACTTGAAAGCAGCTTTGAGTAAAATCACTGAAACGGCTGTCAAGAATATTGGGGTGGAACGAACCAGTATTTGGCTCTATGACGAAACAGGCATGAAAATTCAGTGTTTTGATCTATTTGAGGCTAGTCGCAATCAACATAGTGAAGGACTTTCCTTATCAGCAGCCGACTATCCAGCTTATTTTGCAGCTTTGCAGCAAGACCAACCAATCGCCGCAGATGATGCTCATACAGATTCTAGAACTAAAGAATTTTCTGCGTCTTACTCAAGATTAAACATCACCTCTATACTCGATACACCCATTAGGCTGGAGGGAAAGACTGTAGGAGTTTTATGTCTGGAAGCAGTGGGAGTTACTCATCATTGGACACTAGAAGATCAAAATTTCGCTCGCTCTCTGGGCAATTTAACATCCTTGGTGTTGGAGGCAAAAGAACGCCAACGCGCAGAAGCAGCGCGACGGGCTTCTGAAGAAAAGTTAGCATCAGCTTTTCGGTCATCTCCCGATCCAATTGCCTTAATTACTGTTCTCAATAAACGCTATGTCGAAGTTAACGACAGCTTTTGTCGATTTTTTGGTTATTCTCGTTCTCAGGTGATCAATCGCACCGATCAAGAATTGAATATTTGGGTGAATCCAGAAGAATATAATTTTCTCACCCATATCTTGCAACAAACAAAAGCCATCCGCAACTATGAGATTGATGTCTGCACTTCAACAGGAGAAATCAGGACAACACTTTTGAGTGCGGAAATGATCAAGATTTATGGACAATGGTACGTACTAGGCACCGCCAAAGATATAACTGAACGCAAGCAGGCAGAAAATGAAAGTCGTTTGTTACTGTTGACAACCCAAGCCATCACTCGCGGTAGTAATGTCAACAGCGCCTTAATGGTGGTATTGCGCTTAATTTGTCATACCATTGGCTGGGATTTTGGTGAAGCATGGATACCTAATGAAGACAGAACTGTTTTAGAACACAGTCTGGGCTGGTACGGTGAGCAGAGTAGCTTAGAAGAATTCTGCCGCCAAAGTCAAGCCGTGAAATTTCCTTTGGGAGTGGGACTACCAGGAAGAGTTTGGCAGAACCAGGAACCAGAATGGATAGAAGATGTTTCTAAAGTTACACAACCAATTTTTTTGCGATCGCGACAAGCAGCCAAAGTAGGATTAAAAGCTGGTTTTGGTGTTCCCATAGTCTCTGGGAAGCAAGTATTAGCTGTTTTAGTATTTTTTAAACGTAGCTCAGTATTGGTAGATCGACGTTTGCTTTTGCTAGTCAGTGCTGTTGCTGCTCAGTTGGGTGGGTTGATTGAGCGCAAAACCCTAGAACAAGAACTAGCACTCAGAGAAGCTCGCCTCAATGCCTTTTTTAGTAGTGCCCCCGTTGGCATGAACATCGTAGATAACCAACTGCGATTTGTGCAAATCAACCAACTGCTAGCGGAGATTAATGGACTACCCCAGCAAGATCATATTGGCCAGAGAATTTATGAAGTCTTACCCCAGATGTCCCCACTAGTAGAACCAATTTATCAACAGGTTTTATTGACAGGTAAACCCATTCTCAATCAAGAATTAAGCAGCGCATCAATTCAACAACCAAATATTATCCGTCACTTCTTAGCTTCTTATTTTCCGATTCCTGGAGAAGACGATCGCCCCTCTGGTGTCGGCACAGTTTTAGTAGAAATTAGCTATCGTAAACAGGTCGAACAAGAATTGCGTTTAGCTAACGAACGCCTACAATATCTGCTCACCTCTAGCCCTGTAGTCATTTATAGCAGCAAAACATCAGAGGATTTTAGCACGACCTTTATCAGTGAGAACGTTAAAGAAATGGTGGGCTACGAAGCGCAGGAATTTATCGATAATTCCAGTTTTTGGCTGCATCACGTCCACCCACAAGATATTGAAATCATCTCGAAAAAGTTTTCCTACCTGATTGAACAGGAATACATTTCCTACGAATACCGTTGGTTACACGCTGATGGAACTTATCACTGGTTCTACGAAAAGATGAGGTTAATTTATGACGAAGCTAATTATCCTATAGAATGCGTTGGTTATTGGGCAGACATTAACGATCGCAAATTGGCAGAACTAGCTTTGCAGTCAGGTCAGCAGCGATATCAACTTCTAGCAGAAGCCTCACCAGCTTGTATATTTCACGCTGACGTAGATGGCAATGCTTTATATTTTAATCAACGCTGGAGTGAGATTACTGGATGCAGTTTAGAAGAATCTCTGGGAACAGGTTGGGCAAATGCCGTACATCCAGACGACCGCGAACAGTTCTTGTTGTTATGGAATCAAGCAAGAACCGCTAAAAAAATGTATAAGTACGAGCATCGTTTTTTGCGTGCTGATAGTGCAGTCGTCTGGGTAATTTGTCAGGCTTTACCAGAATTTGGCGAAGATGGAAAAATTAAAGGTTACATCGGCACAATTACAGATATTACCGAGAGAAAGTTAGCCGAAGAAGCCCTGCGTGAGAGTGCAGAACGCGAAAGAGCGATCGCCCAAGTGATTCAAAGAATGCGCCAAACACTCGATTTAGAGACGATATTTGCGGCTACAACCGAAGAATTACGCCAAGTACTCAACTGCGATCGGGTTGTTGTCTATCGTTTCAATCCCCACTGGAGTGGCGAATTTGTCTCCGAGTCGGTGGGTAACGGTTGGATTTCTCTAATAGAAGAACACAACAATCAGCCGCATCTCACAGAGGGTGTCTTACAAGATGGCCGTTGCCTAGCAAAAATTTTGGATGACGCGGATAACCAGCTGGAAGATCCTTATTTGCAAGCAACCCAAGGTGCAAGTTTCCGCTGTGTCCCAGACATTTACAACGCTGAGTTTCATCCTGCTTATATCAAACTCTTAGAGCGCTTTCAGGCAAAAGCCTACATTATTGTCCCCATTTTGTATGGCACTCAGCTTTGGGGATTACTGGCGAGTTATCAAAATTCCGATACCCGCCAATGGAAACCAGGAGAAATCAATATCGTAGTTCAAATTGGTAATCAGTTAGGTGTTGCTTTACAGCAGGCACAATTACTAGCGCAAACTCAAAGGCAGTCACAGGCATTGCAAGAAGCTGTGATTATTGCTGATGCTGCCAACCGCGCCAAAAGTGAATTCCTCGCCAACATGAGCCACGAACTGCGTACCCCACTCAATGCCATCCTTGGTTTTACCCAAGTCATGAGCCATGATCGTAATTTATCTACTGAACATCAGCAAAATCTAACAATCATCAATCGGGCCGGCGAACATCTCCTCAACTTGATTAACGACATTCTGGAAATGTCTAAAATTGAAGCCGGCAGAATCACATTAAATCTCAACAGTTTTGACTTAATTCGCCTGTTGGAAAATCTCAAAGAGATGTTGCGCTTCCGTGCCACATCTAAAGGATTAGAATTGGCCTTTGAATATACATCTCACCTTCCCCAATACATCCAAGCTGACGAAAGTAAACTGCGTCAAGTCTTGCTTAACCTCCTGGGAAATGCGATCAAATTTACCGATAGTGGAAGGGTGATGCTGTATGTAGGCATGGGGCAGGAGAATTGGGGAGCAGAGAGCAGGGAGCAGGGGGAGCAGGGGGAGCAGGGGGAGCAGGGGGGCAGAGGAGCAGGGGAGCAAAGGAGAATAATAAATCCCCAATCCCTAATCCCTAATCCCCAATCCCTAATCTTCGAGGTAGAAGATACTGGTCGTGGTATTGCCCCAGAAGAAATTGACTTGCTATTTGAAGCTTTTGGGCAAACTGAAACCGGAAGGAAATCTCAACAGGGAACGGGATTAGGTTTAGCAATCAGCCGCAAATACGTGGAACTAATGGGGGGAGATATTAGCGTCACCAGCACTATTGGCGAGGGAAGTAAATTTACTTTTGATATTCAAATTGGTCTAGCCGAAGCTAGCGAAATCCAGATCAAAAAAACTAGACGCCAAGTTATTAGTTTAGCGTCTGCCCAAACCGAATACCGCATCTTGGTGGTTGATGACTCTACAGACAGCCGTTTAGTGCTAATGAAAATTCTGACATCTATCGGTTTTGCAGTCCAGGAAGCGACCAATGGTCAAGAAGCGATCGCACTTTGGCAGACATGGCAACCACAGCTAATCTTAATGGATATGCGGATGCCGATTATGGATGGCTATGAAGCCACAAGAATTATTAAAGCTAGAGAAGAAACCTCAATCGAAAATTGCAAAACCATTATTATCGCCTTAACCGCTAATGCTTTTGAGGAACAACGAGAGGTAATGATCAAAGCGGGTTGTGATGATTATATTAACAAGCCTTTCCGCGAGGAAAAATTATTAGAAAAATTGAGCGAATATTTAGGAGTTCAATATATTTATCAAGAAGAAAGCTATCAGATAGTAGATGCAACGCAACAGGAAACAGAATCAATGTTGACCTTTACAGATTTAGTGACTCTATTCGCTGAAATGTCGCCGGAATGGGTGAAAGAAGTGTACACCGCCGCCGCCCAATGTAGTGATGACCTGATTTTAGAATTAATTGAGCAAATACCTTCAGAAAATGCAGTACTGCAAACTTTTATTAAAAATTTAGCTCATGATTTTCAGTTTGAGAGAATTATGGAATTGACGAGTATTTCAGGAGTATTATCCAGTTAGTAAGAATTGTAGATTGGGTAGCAATCAATACGGTTCGGATAAAGTTTTTTGATGACACGCCTTAGATCACAAAGACGCGATAAATCGCCGTCTCTTGCCTTAACCTTCTTTTTTAAGCTACGTGTAAACACATCTTTATACACAATGAAAAACATATGATCCCCCTAAATCCCCCTTAAAAAGGGGGACTTTGAGAATTTTTTGCCCCCCTTTTTAAGGGGGGTTGGGGGGATCTCTCATCTATAATCTTGACTTTGAATACTCCCCAAACGAGCAGCATCACGAATGTTATATTCGGGTCGAGTAAAGCGATTTAACTGCATCTCAAAAAAATCTCGATTGGCTTGTAAATGCTTGGGATTTTGGTCATCTAAAGGATATAAAAGTGCAGTTCGCAAGGCTTGAATTACCGCAGAAGTAACACAGTACATTGAACGTTGAAAACTAACTCCCAACTGAATCAACATATCTTCTTCACCCCGGCAATGTTGGCTGTAGTAATCAACAAGATATGGTGGTAAAAAATGCAACATATCTTGCATTAATAATGTCGGGGGAATGCCAGCAGTACCCACTGGGAATACATCAGCGTAAAGAATACCATAGTGAAAGTCTTTCTGGTCTTCTGGTACTTGACGCGCTTGAGCATTATAAGATTTTGTCCCGCGGAAGGGTGCGGTGCGGTAGAAAACAGCTTCGACATAAGGTAATGCGGCTTCATATAGCCACATGAAACCCTTGGATTTTGGAACAATTTCGTAGCATTCACCACGAATATAAACGTGATGGTAAATGGGACGACCTGCGATCGCAAATATACCATTAACTAAAAAATTCATCGCCTCTGGGACGCTGCTAATCGTACCTTCGTCATAGCGGTCGGACATTTCAAAGAATACCGGGGCCATGATTTCCCAGAATAAGCCCAGATTAGCGTAGTATGACATCTGGCGACACTGTTCCAAAAACATATCGGGGAACAGCTTGTAAAGTCCCAGCATGACGGGGTTCCCTTGGAAGTAAGCTTTAATTGCTCTGTCGGCGTTGGCTTTGTATTCTTCTGAATCTAGGTAAGGGTCAAATTGTCCACCCATCCCTCTGTGCCACAACATCGCCCGCATACAAGCTTCAGCAAACTCCATGTTAATGCGATCGTGGAACAAGTGATGCAATAACTTCGGCATTTTGAAAGTTTCACCCTTCTCAATAAATGCCAAAAGTTCTGGATGTGCAGTAGCTTCGCCGCGCCAAATTCGCAAATCGGCATCATCGCCAGCATAATGATTATGCAATTCTAAATACTCTTTGGGTAAGAAGTATTTAAAGAAGGGAAGCGGGTTTAAAAATTCGCGTTCGGCAATATAAAGTAGGTCACGCCAGTAAAAATCCATCGGTACAGCATAAGCTTTATATAAACCGATGATTTGCATCAAATTTTCTGGGGTATCGGGTAACATTGCACCGCCTGCTTCTAAGCGGTGAATTACTTCAGAAAATTCATGTTTGGAAGGAGGTAATTTAATTGCTGTTTTAATTGCTGTCATGGTAATTGTAAATTTGTAGAGACGCGATTTATCGCGTCTGAGGGATAGGTTTTGAGATGCGATAAATTGCGTATGGGCGGATAGGTTTTGAGATACGATAAATTGCGTCTGGGGGGATAGGTTTTGAGACGCGATAAATCGCCGTCTCTACAAGTGTTTTGATTTATTTCCTATTTCAGCGCTACTTCAGAGATTACGGTTTTTTCTAAAGAGGGAATTGCAGCCACCATTGTTGTCGTCGTGGATTCACTCCAACGCACTAACCAAGTGGGTTGTACTCCTAAAAAGATGATAAAGGCTGCCAAAATTAAAGCTGGGATTTTTTCAGACCATAGGACTTTGGGATAGTAAGCTAAGTTATCCAGTCTGCCAAAACAGGTGCGGTTGAGGAGAATGACAAAATAAACTGCGGTTAATCCACTAGCTACTACACACAAAATTGTTGGGATGGGAAAAGCAGAGAAACTACCTTGAAAGACGAGAAATTCGGCGATGAATCCTGTTAAACCGGGAATACCTGCGCTAGCCATTCCACTTAAAACTAATAAAGCGCTAATTAAGGGTATACCGCGTATGGGACTCATTAAACCATTGAGTTTATCTAACTCGCGTGTACCAACTTTCGCTTCCACGACTCCCACCAAGTGGAAGAGAATCGCCAAGATGATACCGTGGCTGAACATTTGGGCTACTGCACCAACGAGTGCTAAGGGAGTACTAGCAGCACCAGCTAGCAAGATATAGCCCATGTGACCGACGGAACTGTATGCTACCATGCGCTTGATATCTTTTTGAGCGATCGCAATTACTGCCCCATAGATGGCGCTGATTGCTCCCCAAATTGCCAAAGTCGGTGCAATAATACTCCAAGCGTGGGGAAACATACCCAACCCAAATCGTAGCAATCCATAGGTTCCCAGTTTTGCTAACACGCCACCAAGAAGAATGGCAATTGGTGCTGAAGCCTCAACGTAAGCATCGGGTAGCCAAGTATGGAAGGGAATTAAGGGAATTTTAATACCAAAACCTAATACTATCCCTGCTAGTAAAAGAATTTGTTTTGCTGTTGACAGATTTTCTGTAGAGACTGCATCAAAAGCAAAATTGGTAGAACCACTCAGCCACACCATACCCAAGAATGTTGCCAGAATTAAGGCTCCCGAAACAGCAGTATAAATCAGGAATTTCATCCCAGCATAACCCCGTTTTGCCCCTCCCCAAATGGAAATTAGCAAGTAAAAGGGGATTAATTCTAGTTCGTAGAATAAGAAGAATAGCAGCAAATTCTCTGCTAAGAAAGCACCTGCTACTCCTCCACTAACTAATAAAATCATGGAGTAGAACAGCCGAGGACGTTCAGTTTCTTTACTACTGCTGTAAATAGCAATCCAGGTGAGTAGGCTATTTAACACCAACATCAATATAGAAAGCCCATCAACACCTAATTGATAGCTCAAACCAAGGGTTTCATTCCAGGGTAAATACTCTTTAAATTGCATCCCCGGATTACTAATATCAAATTTTAGCAGGATAAAAAGGTTCCAGAAGAGAACTATCCCCGAAAAAAGTAATGCTATTAAACGAATGCGATAATTAGGAATATTTAGAGGTAATACTGCTATGAAAATAGCAGCTAAAATTGGCAGCCAAATCAAAACACTTAACATGGTAATTTTGTCCTTTTTCTTTTGCTTTTTGTCCTTTATGACTTACTCTTAGAGGATGTTTTAAAAGTCCTATTGTTGGTATCAAAAATTTTAGATCCCCCTAAATCCCCCTTTTGAAGGGGGACTTTAGGTGATTTCTCAAAATAATTTTACCGATGAGCAGGGCGAACAGCCGTTCTCCTC
>NZ_JBDNJQ010000131.1:0-24712 GCF_051172895.1 Nostoc sp. CALU 1950
TCTACAAGGATCAATCTTTTGTAGAGACGGCGATTTATCGCGTCTCTTGCCTTAACCAAACCGTATTGACTCAGCACTCATCATTGTTGTTGAGTAGAGATTTGAATGATAAACTCTGTACCCTTTCCAAGTTCTGAAGTGCAAGAGAGTGAACCGCCATGTGCATCTACAACAATTTGACGAGCGATCGCTAATCCCAATCCAGTGCCTTGTCCTACAGGCTTGGTGGTGAATAAATGGTCAAATACTTTTTGTTTAACTTCTGGTGACATTCCCACGCCATTATCAGCAATCTTAATCAAAACATCCTTACCTGAGTCTGCTACACAGGTTTGAATGGTGATGCAATTAGGGTTGTCTAGAATCGCTTCTAAACTCCGCTCTGTATTGTATTGTTCAAGTGCATCAACAGCATTTGCTAACAAGTTCATAAACACCTGATTAAGTTGTCCAGCAAAACATTCCACTAGGGGGAGTTTGCCATAATTCTTAACCACATCAATTGCGGGACGGTTTTCGTTAGCCTTTAAACGATGTCTAAGAATCAAAATAGTGCTGTCAATGCCTTCGTGAATATCAAAGGGAACTTTATAATCCTTATCTGCTCTGGAGAAGGTTCGCAAACTGGTACTAATACTGCGGATACGGCTAACACCTAATTTCATCGAATCCAGCAATTTAGGTAAATCTTCAAGTAAATAATTTAGGTCAATAGCATCAATTTCATCTTCAATCTCTGAGCCGGGATTGGGAAACTTCTGTTGATAAAGCTTAATTAGTGCAAACAAGTCTTTGATATAATCTTTAGCTGGTTCTAAATTGCCAGCAATGAAGCCAACAGGATTGTTGATTTCATGGGCAACACCTGCTACCAAATTACCAAGGGCAGACATTTTTTCACCTTGCACCAATTGCAATTGCATTGTTTGGAGTTCTTGTAAGGCTTGTTCTAATTGTTGCTTTTGCTGTTGCAATAATTGTTGTGCTTGTTGAGGTGCAGTGATGTCTTCACATGTGCCAAGGATGCCAAAAACCTTTCCTTCTCGATCTTTTAGAGGAATTTTATTTGTATTCGACCAAATTTGTTTTCCGTCTGCTTGCAGGACTGTTTCGATAATGTTGAGTTGAGCTTGTCCAGACTCTATAACTTGGCGATCGTACTCTACATACCAATCTGATTCTTCACGAGTCCAAGAGAGATCGTAGTCTGTTTTACCAATAACATTTTCTGGCACTCCTACACCCGAAATTTCAGCAAATTTCTGGTTACAACCTAAATAAACACTATTGCGGTCTTTCCAGAAAACAGACTGGGGAATATTGTCCATAATTAACCGCAAGAATTGTTCAGTCTGTCTCAGGTTTTCTGAAGTATCTTGTGCTTGTTGGTAAAGTCGGGCGTTTTCTAGGGAGATTGCAGCTTGAGTGCATAACAGATTGAGAACTTCGACGCGATCGCTAGTAAACGCCCCAGTGGTAAGATTGTTTTCTAAATACAAAATCCCCAACAGTTTGCCTTGATACAAAATCGGCATACACAGCAAGCTTTTGGGTTGCTGATGAATGATGTAAGGATCAGCTATCAGCGCCGAAGACAATGTTGTATTAAAGATGACGCTAGTTTGTAGGCTGCGTTTGACGGCGTAAATCAGGCTATGGGGAACCTCTGCGCTATCTTCCACAAAAATGGACTGTAGCACGGTTGATTGCTGCCCAATTTCAGTAGTAGCCTCAATTACTAATCTATCTTCTTTAAGTAGTAGTAAAACACACTTATCTGCTCCAGCATTTTCAATCACAACTTGCAGCAGCTTAGTAAGTAATTTATCCAGTTCGATTTCACTAGAGAGAGTCTGAGATGCTTTGATAACTGTTGCCAAATCTAGCATTACTGATGCACTGCTGCTAGAAGTTATTGATTTGCTAATACTTGGGTGGAAGGTAGCAATGCTGTCAATATTTGTGATCGTCTCATTGTGTGTAAGTGGCGACCGCATCTGTTGTAAAATAGGAGCTAGCAATTTTGGATAATGCTGTTCTAAATCATCGACTTTAGCTTTAGCGCCCCAGTGGGTGTAGCAATAATAAGCATTAATCAAATACTCTTGTGCAATGCGTTCTTTACCCCATTCTAAATAAAACTTGGCTGCGAGTTCGTTGGCGAGAGCTTCTTCATTGACGTATTCGTTTTCTTTAGCTTTAGCAATGGCGCGATCGTATGACTCGATTGCATCCATATACTTACCAGAAATTCTTGCTATTTCCGCAGATAATAATAGATAGCGATGCAGAAAGTTTGCTGGGCAATTATTCGCCCAGTTTTTTTGAATTTGTTGATGCTCGCGAATAATTTCCCAATATTGCTTTTTCTTCTCTAATGTCGCATTGGGATAGAGGGCTATCAAACTGAGTGGATAATAAAAATGATATTGAATAATTGGGAAAAAACCAGAGTTAGAAGCAAGGGTTTTATCAGCTTCTTCCGCCGCTTTCACTGCATCTGCGTAGCGGCCATAAAGATATGACAATTGGATTTTGAGAAAGCAGTACCAATTAATTCCATGCTCAAAGTTATTCTTCTGTCGCCAAACTTCTATATAGGGAATATCTTCGCCATTCTGATCATCTAATAAATCGGTGTTTTTAGATATATCTTGTAAGTTCAATAAAAACTGCCGTTGTAAAGTAAATGCATACAGCATATTAGTATCATTTACCTGTTGTACATAGCCAAGATATTTCTCAGTTTCCGTGTAAACATCCGAGAGGCGATCGCCTTTAATTAACATTGCCCAAATTAGGAACGAAACTGCCCAAACCCCAAAAACCAAATTTCCAGTTTCTTGACAGACTTGGAATGATTGTTGAGAAATTGGCAAATTCGTTTTTAAATGCTGATTATAGGGATTAGTTGTGTGTGCAAAGATATTATTAGTCTTAGGAATAAACTGAGTACTATTAAAATGGCGATCAACTTTTAGTGCTAATGTACCGAACTCATAAGCAGTTTGATAATTACCTTGATTTGCCAGACTCATCCCATATAAACAGTAAGCAAAACCAGAGCTTTCTGCATTGCCATATTTCAATGATAAGCTGATCATTAATAGAGGCATCAAGCAACTAAGGTTTTGATCTCCTCCCATATAAGAGGCTGCCCAAAGGTCAGCTAAAAGACCCATACAAACTTTCTTTTCTGGATCTGTCATTTCAGGCAGATCGAATAAATCTGCTGTCCGAACCGTTTGAAATTTAGCTTTTAATTCTTCAAGTTTAGTTTCGATGGCAGCTTGTTGTTCTTCAGAAGTTACTGGCAAATGCATCCCCATGATGCTCAAACCTTTTAACCCAGCTTCAAAGCCAGATTCTATATTTTCGCCCTGAGTCATTTTCAGATGCATCTGAATTCGATAAATATCTGCTTGTTCAAATTTATCTTGGCAATGATATAGTGCCAGATTAAATAATCTATCTGCCTCATCGAAATTGCCAGTCAAATATTCACATTCCGCAGATTCTCGATGTAATCTAAAAGTGAGTTGATAGTTAGTCAGCCAACTTTCTTCTATTAATAATTCTCTGCCTAATGTGAAATATTTAACGGCTGCTCTATAAGCTGTGGAAGCTTTAGCTTTCTTACCAGCAATTAAATTTAGTTGAGCTAGTTCATATTTTTGGGATTGCTCATTAATTATGTCAATTCCCTCATTTAACTGATTAACAATATCAAAAATACTACCTTCGAGTGCTGATGGTGATGTATTATTTAATAGTAATTGCCCAATTTTTAAATGAGTAGCTTTTCTTTGAGATTCAGGGATTAGAGAGTAGGCAGCTTGCTGAACACGATCATGGAGAAATTTGTAAGAACAGGAGTTAGTAGAATTGGGTTGTAGAAATTCTGAATTCTGAATTCTAAATTCTGACTCTTCTTGATAAAACTTGTAGACCTCATTGGTAGGAATAATCAACCCATCTTGCATAGCTTTCCAAAAATCTGCGGATGTTTCCACCTGAGATTTTTCATAGACAATCGCTAATGCCGCCAAATCAAATTGGTTGCCCACACAAGCCGCTAACTTCAAGACTGCTTGAGTTTCAATTGATAACTTTTGCAGTTGAATTGCCATGAACTCTACTACATCATCTGTCAAAGCGAGCGATCGCACCTGAGCAACATCACATTCCCATCCCCTTTGACTTCCTCCCTGTGGGGAGTGATGGGAGTTAAACGTAATTAGTTGATCTTGATATAGAGCTTTGAGAAACTGAGTACTGAAGAAAGGATTGCCTTTAGTTTTGCTCAATACTAACTCTGTTAATGGTGCAGCTAATGTTAGAGAACAATTCAATGTATCTGCAACCAAATGATTAATAGAAATCTGATCCAGGGGAGATAAAGTAATCGTATTGACTGTAGCGCCTAACTTCTGAATCTCTTCCAAAGTCAACATCAGTGGATGTACTGGATTGACTTCGTTATCTCGATAAGCACCAATTAACAGTAGATAGCCGATATCAGCTTCGCTCATTAACAAGTGCATTAACTTTAAAGAAGCAGAATCAGCCCATTGCAAATCATCAATAAAGATCACCAATGGATGTTCTCTTGTCGTGAAGACTTGAGTGAACTTCAAGAACAGCGAATTGAAGCGATTTTGTGCCGCACTCCCAGAGAGTATCGACGCCGGAGGCTGTTTACCAATGATACTTTCCAGTTCTGGAATTACCTCAACCATCACTTGTCCGTTCTCACCCAAAGCAGAGAGAATTTTGCACTTCCACTGCTCGAATTGAGCGTCAGTTTCACTCAGCAGTTGCCCGATTAAGTCTCGGAAGGCTTGGACAAAAGCAGAGAAAGGGATGTTGCGCTGGAACTGGTCAAATTTACCTTTAATGAAATAACCCCGTTGCCGCACAATTGGCTTGTGGACTTCGTTCACCACAGCAGTTTTGCCAATCCCGGAGAAGCCTGCTACCAAAATAATTTCAGTACTTCCCTGACTGACTCTCTCAAAGGCATCTAGTAAGCTTTCAACTTCTGCTTGGCGACCGTAGAGTTTTTCTGGGATGATGAAGCGATCGCAAATATCCCTTTGTGCAATTGGAAAACTCTCAATTCTACCCGTGTTCTCCAGTTGCTCTAAACATTGTTCTAAATCATACTTTAGTCCTAATGCACTCTGATAGCGGTCTTCAGCATTTTTCGCCATCAATTTCATTACAATGTCACAAAGAACTTCGGGAATCTCCTTTTCCTCCCTGCCTCCTAATCGTTCCGGTTGCTTGGCAATATGACAGTGAACCAACTCCATCGGATCATTAGACTGGAAAGGTAGCTCTCCGGTAAGTAGTTCATAGAAAGTGATACCAAGGGAGTAGTAATCACTGCGATAGTCAATTCCGCGATTCATCCGCCCGGTTTGTTCCGGGGAAAGGTAGGCGAGAGTACCTTCTAATACATTAGGACTGTGAATTTCCTGGGTTTCTCTAGGTAAAAGAGAGGCAATACTAAAGTCAATTAACTTAACTTGCTTAGTTTCCGGGTTAATCAGGATGTTGGCAGGTTTGATATCTTTATGGATAATCCGATGGCGATAGAGTCCGTCAAGAATATTGCTCAGAGCGATCGCAATTTCCAAGAACTCTGTCAGAGTATATTGGTTGCTCCCTATTTTTTGGTTCATCCAATCTCTGAGGGAAATACCACCAAAATCTTCCATCACCAAAGCATAGCTGTTGCCGTAAGGTTCTAGACTGTAGGGATGAACAATACCGGGTAAATCAGTATTTTTAGCGATCGTGTACTGATTACGGAACAGCAACAGTTCATTGAAGGTGGGATACTCCTGCTGAAGCAGTTTGATGACAACTGGAAGTTGATCAGCCTCTCGAATTGCACGATAAACTAAGGTTCTAGAGCCTGCATAAAGTTGTTCGCTAATTCGATAGTTCAAAAGCTTGTCCATCGGTTCAACTGCTGTATTCATACTTGATCAACTCTTGTGAAATCAGCCATTTATTTAAAGTAGTCTGCCCAAAAACCAGCTTTTTCTAACTCAGTTTTCTTTTGAGCGTAGGCATAGCCCATCGTAGACATCGCATTTAACCTGTGTGATGTGTCTTGAGTTTCTCAAGCAAAACTCCCGCTATTTCCGGTAAAATTGGTAACGTGCTAAACTGCTGGGCGCATTGGCAATGAAATTTTTGGCATGGAATTTGAGTGGAACCCAGATAAAGCTGTTATCAACCTGAAAAAGCATGATGTCTCTTTCCCAGAAGCCACGACCGTATTTGAGGACTCCTTATCTGTGACATTTCCTGACCCTGATCATTCGATTGGGGAAAACCGCTACATTATTATTGGAATGTCTGGGTCAGGTAACTTATTGGTTGTCTCCCACACTGACCGAGAAAATTGCACTCGAATCATCAGTGCTAGAAAAGCCACCCGCCAAGAAAGGAGGTTTTATGAAGAAGGAAGTTGACGAGCTAGAAGACGAACTACGTCCTGAATACGACTTCTCCAAGATGGCAGGAGGTGTAAAAGGTAAGTATGTTGAGCGATACCAAGCCGGGACAAATTTAGTCCTCCTAGAGCCTGACGTTGCCCAAGCTTTTCCGACGGATGCATCTGTGAATGAGGCATTGCGATTATTAATCCAAATTGCTCAACGCCAGCAGCTTAACAACCCAATAATTCGTAATTCGTAATTCGTAGACATTGCATTTCATTTGTGTGATGTGTCTGTAGATCCTCAAGCAAAACTCCCGCTATTTCCGGTAAAATCAAGTTCTGAGGACTGTGGATTTGGGAGAAATTAGGGGTGCCTACACTTGGTGTTAACATTGACCACATCGCCACTATCCGGCAAGCACGGCGGACGGTGGAACCAGATCCCGTGGCAGCTGCGGTGCTGGCAGAATTAGCGGGTGCTGATGGGATTACGGTGCATCTGCGCGAAGATCGGCGGCATATCCAAGATAGGGATGTGCGTATATTGCGGCAAACAGTGCGATCGCATCTTAATTTAGAAATGGCCGCTACAGATGAAATGCTAGCGATCGCTCTCGATATCAAACCAGATTACGTGACCTTAGTCCCCGAAAAGCGCGAAGAAGTCACAACAGAAGGCGGACTAGATATTATCGGGCAAATTGCTAGAATAGGTGAGATAGTCGATAAATTGCAAAGCGCTAGCATTCCAGTTAGTTTATTTATCGATGCTGAACTAGCACAAATAGAAGCATCTGTCAAGGTGCAAGCGCAGTTTATTGAATTGCACACCGGACAATACGCTGAGGCTAAGGATGAAGCAAATCGCCATCGAGAATTAGCCATATTAGCTAAAGGGTGTGAACAAGCGCTTCAAGCTGGATTGCGAGTCAACGCTGGGCATGGACTCACTTACTGGAACGTCTATCCGGTGGCTGCGCTTCCCGGCATGGAAGAACTAAACATTGGTCATACCATCATCAGTCGGGCAGCATTAGTAGGCATGGAAAGGGCAGTCCGCGAGATGAAACAAGCTATAAGAGGGAATAGGGAATAGGGAATGGGGCATTGGGCATTGGGCATTGGAAAAAGACAAGGAAGAGGGGGAGACAAGGAAGAAACTTGTTCAATAATTCTCCCTTATCCCCCTCATCTCCCCCTGCTTCCCCTGCTCCCCCTGCCTCCAGTCCCCAATCCCTAATCCCCAATCCCCACAGAGGGTTGTCACTGCGAAATCTAGAAATTGGGATCAAATCTTCAGCAAAAACTTCTATGAGCGCAACAGAATCTAACAACCTACCACTTTGGGTACAGGATAGAGATAAGGTGATAGCAGAAAGCACTGATGTCGAGTGGCGCTATCAGACACCGCCTGATTATTCCCGCTCAAAAGAGAATCTCGCTAAAGAAAGTATCTACAATCACCTTGAAGGTACACTGGAAGCGATCGTACAAAACTTGGTGCGAACCTTCGAGATGGAGGTGTCCTTCAAAGCTAACCCACAAGAGTGGTTGTCTATTGTTAATGAACAGTTTCGCGTGAGTACCAATGGTGGAGTCGAGTACACCGCAGCAGATTTATCAGCTCAAGGTACTTACAATCTATTTATGACTGATTCAGAGCATTACAAAGCTTCAGAAGAAAGCTTTGAATCATCCGCAAAACTCTTCCACACAACATTTCCCCAAGGATTTCCTTGGGAAGTATTGGAAGTTTACTCAGGGCCACCAAATGTCACATTCAAATGGCGGCATTGGGGACATTTTAAAGGAGAATACAAAGACTATGCACCTACTGGAGAGACAGTAGAAATTATCGGCATGAGCATTGCAAAAGTTACCGATGACTTGAAGGTTGTTTCCTTAGAACACTACTTTGACAATAATCTGTTCTTGGAAAAGCTAACAGCTGGTGGCAAACAGACAAATGCTGACAACGAGAAAAGTGCTTGTCCGTTCAGTTCTTGGTTCAAGAAATCCAACAAAAGTTAGTTTGTAAGGGTACAGTGCTGCACTGTACCCTTAAATTATTCACATAGCAACCAAAGGATGAAAATGCAAACATATCATTACGTTTTGGCCAGTCAACGTTTTCTTCTCGAAGAAGAACCGATACACGAAGTTATCAAAGAACGCACTCGTCACTACCACGAACAAGAAAAACAAATAGATTTTTGGTTAGTTGAGCAACCAGCTTTCTTGGAAACACCGCAGTTTGCAGAGCTAAAGGCGAAGTGTCCCCAACCAGCAGTAGCAATTATTTCTACAAATCCCCAATTTATTACTTGGTTAAAACTGCGTTTAGAGTACGTCATCACTGGTGAATTCCAGGCTCCTTCTGAAGCAATACCCGATGCATTGGCATCGCTTGCCACCGTATCTTAGAAATTGGGAATTGGGCATGGTAGACAAGGAAGAGACTTATTCAATATTCTCCCTTGTCCCCCTCATCTCCCTCATCCCCCTCATCTCCCCAGTCCCCAGTCCCAATTTTATTTGTGAGTAACAAAATATATTTTTTGACACTCTTTTTATCTACATACTGAAGTAGCTGGGTTTTCAGCTTTTTTCTTATAAAATCTTCTAAGACACCTTGATTTACATAATCTAACTTTTGTGCATAGATTTCAGACTTTACCAAGTGTTTTAGGACTAGCGATATCTACGGCGAGCTTCGCTTACGCAGGGTTGATTGGTGGGATGAGTTCTGTCTTTGCCCAACAAGCAATTCCCCTCTGTCAACCACCAAATGCGGGTGAGTATCTTTTATTAGTAGTAAGTCCTACAGCAAATAATCAAAAGCAGTTGCGTAGTGCCTTACCACCTGAACTTAAGACCATCACCTGTCAATATCTCAACGAAACTGTGACGCGAGTAGGGGGCTTTAACAAAATTGATGATGCTAATCGTTGGGCGAGATATGTCAGCAATATTGTTGGCTTGTCTGCCATAATTACCACTCGACCAACAGCAGCAGATGTCCAGCCACAATCACAACCACAGCCACAGCGACAACCGCAGCAACAGCCACAGCCACAGCGACAGTCACCTCAGCAGACAGTCAGCTATAATCCTCAAGCATTAGGAGAGGGTTATGCAGTGCTGGTAGATTATTACAATCGTCCAGAACTAGTAAATAGTGTGCAGCAAGCGGTAGGAGGTAACGTAGGTTTTGTTTCTTATGGACAACGCCCCTACTTACTAGCAGTTTATACCACTAACCAAAGTGAAGCATACAACACATTACAAAAGCTGAACAATGGCGGTTTCGTTGCCAGCATCGTAGATAGTCGTAAGGTGATTCTGCTGCGCTCAACTGTGCGATTGTAGTCTATTAGTCATTAGTCATTAGTCATTAGTCATTAGTCATTGGTTAATAGACTGTAGACTATTGACTAATAAGCAGACCTAGCTAACCAATAGATGGTTATACCCAAAGCCGACCCAGCGATTACCTGAACTGGTGTATGTCCGAGTAATTCCTTGAGACGGTCTTGGCTAAAGTCTGGTTTTTCATGAAATAATTCATCAATCATTTGATTGAGAATACGAGCTTGCTTACCGGCTGCTTGGCGTACTCCGGCTGCATCATACATGACGATAATGGCAAAAACGATCGCAACGGCAAAATCAGGAGATGCCCAACCTAGTGTTTGCCCTACACCAGCGGCTAAAGCTGTAACTAAAGCTGAATGGGCACTGGGCATACCTCCTGTTGTTACCAAAACACGTATATTAAGTTTGCGATGTTTGATGATCTCGACTACGAGCTTTAATGCTTGAGCAATTAAACAAGCTACCAGAGCAACCAGCAGCACCCGGTTGTCTAAAATGTTGCCTATGTCCTGCATGGTATTTTGGTTAGGTTAGTAAATATTAGCAGCAGTTGTCGGTTGAGGAAACATTTAGATTCAACCCAAAATCCAAAATTAACCTAAGTACATTACGACGGAAACAGACCAATTATTCAAAATCACCAAAAAGCTTAGATGATAAGCTTTTTGAATTTTGAATGAGTAAAGTTTGAATTCCGCAGGGCGGTGTAGTAAAGCATGGACTCAATATAACCACCCATTGCAAATCAATGAAACGCTTGCGGTATGGAAATTACGAATTACGTTAGCGACGCAGGAGCGTCATTACGAATTACCAAAAGCGTTACTAGTTATTGCGGCTGACAATAAAATGAGCGATCGCTTGGAGTGATTTGGCTCTCTCCCCAAATGGTTCTAATTCCGCACAAGCTGCTTTAACTAGCTCTTGGGCTTTTGAGCGCGATTCATCAAGTCCCCAAAGGCTGGGATAGGTCACTTTCTTGGCTTTTTGGTCTTTGCCAGCAGTTTTACCTAATTCCTCTTGGGTAGAAGTGATATCCAGAATATCATCTATGATTTGGAATGCTAGCCCAATATTTTGAGCATAACGGGTCAATCGCTGCACATCTTCAGGTGATGCCCCAGTTATGATCCCGCCACAAACTACAGAAGCTTCCAAAAGGGCAGCCGTTTTGTGTTGATGAATGAAATTTAGCGTTTCTAAGGAAATATCTGATTTCCCCTCCGACTCTAAATCGACAACTTGACCGCCGACCAAACCAGCTGCCCCCAGCGCCCGACCAAGACGGACAACTACCTGTAAGACTAGCTCTCTGGGAACACTTTGGGGAGTTTGAAGGGCAACAAACTCAAAAGCGAGAGCCAATAAGCCATCTCCAGCTAAAATCGCCACATCTTCGCCATAGACTTTATGATTCGTCAGCTTCCCACGACGGTAATCGTCATTATCCATCGCTGGTAGGTCGTCATGAATCAACGACATTGTGTGGATCATCTCCACAGCACAAGCTGTTGGCATGGCCATCTCAATACTTCCACCCATCATTTCACAGGTAGCAAGGCAAAGAATGGGACGTACACGCTTGCCTCCAGCTAATAACGAGTAGCGCATCGCCTCATAAATCTTTTCTGGATAAATGATGGGGATAGCCTGATCCAAAGCATTATCACAAAGCTTTTGTCGCTCTTTTAGATAAGCTGCTAAGTTAAACGTGGCTTCCTCTGGTGGTGTCTTTTGAACGTTATCAGTTGCTACCATTCTTTCATTCCTGACACTTTGGGATTTTGTCTTATACGTCACAATTTTAAGGTGCTGTGGGGCTGAAAAAAATGAAGAGTTAGGAGTTAGGAGTTAGAAGTTAGGAATTAAGAGTTAGCAGTTAGGAATTAATAACTCTTAACTTTTAACTCATCACTCTTTTTCTTTTCTTGCCGCTCTGGAATAGCTGTCCAATGTATTTTGCAACAATATGGCGACAGTCATAGGGCCAACACCACCAGGAACGGGGGTGATAAATCCTGCTACACCAGCGGTTGATTCAAAGTGGACATCGCCAATAAGGCGACTTTTGCCACTAGCATCGGTGACGCGGTTCATTCCCACATCTACCACAACAGCGCCTGGTTTCACCATATCAGCAGAGATCAGTCCGGGACGACCTACTGCTGCAATTAGAATATCAGCATTTTGGGTGATGCTTTTGAGGTCATGCGATCGCGAGTGAGCGATGGTAACTGTGGCATCAGCTTCTAGTAGCATCAACGCCATAGGTTTACCCACCAAAATACTGCGTCCCACAACTACTGCATTTTTTCCCTGCAAAGGAATTTCATATTCTTGTAAAAGGCGCATCACACCAGCCGGTGTGCAGCTGCGTAAACCAGTTTCTCCCCGTACTAGTCGCCCCAAGTTCACTGGGTGCAGTCCGTCGGCATCTTTATCGGGATCGATTTGATGCAGCAGAGCCACAGCATCCAAGTGGTCAGGTAAAGGCAACTGTACAAGAATGCCATCCACCCGTTCATCGTGGTTGAGTGCGGCAATTACCTCTTCTAACTCCTCCAAAGTAGTTTGGGCAGGAAAATGTTTGCCAAAAGAAGCGATACCAACTTTAGCGCAGGCTTTTTCTTTATTGCGTACATAGGCGGCTGACGCTGGGTTATCACCAACCATCAACACTGCTAAACCAGGGGGTCGTCCAATTTTTGGTTGTAATTGTGTAATGGCAACAGAAAGTTCTTGCTGAATTTTTGCAGCTAAAGCTTTACCATCAAGGAGTTTGGCAGTTTTTGTTTCCATGAAAATTCCCAGCTATGTTCGCTTTTTGTCCAAAGTCAAAAGTGAAAGTATTGATTATTGAATCTTGACTTTCGACTATTATTGTGTTGCTGTTTGATGTCGTAGAGTTTCTCTCACAGTAAATTCATAATATTTATTTTCTCAGATCAACGACATCATCTGAAGAATAAAGAATTGGGGAGCAGAAAATGGAGAGATTAGGGGGACATGGGGGACAAGGAGGAATTATTGAATAAGTATCTTTTCTTCTTTGTCTTTGCCCTCTTCCTTGTCTGCCTTGTCTCTTTTCTATGTCTAATGCCCAAAATAAATAAATCGGTAGCTTTCATGCAACAAACAAGAAATTTGTCCCTTTCGTTCTTGTCTCGTCGGCACAGTATTGTTCCTTACCGACTGGGGTTGACTTTTTTCCTAGCAGCGGGGCTTTGTAGTTGTGGTAACTTGACATCGCCTGGCTTGAGTGGGAATGGCTTAAAAATTGGGACAAATGTCACCCCAATTGGAGAAATTAAACTAAAACAAGACAATCAGGCTATAGTTTACATCCAAGGTGAGGTAGAAAAGCAAGCTCCCATGATGAAACAGTGGGCTTATAAAATTAATGACTCAACTGGCAAAATTTGGGTTGTCACCAATCAAAAGAATCTGGGTGAGGGCGCACAAGTGGTGATTAAGGGTACAGTTCGCTACCGAAGTATTCCCTTAGCTGGCAAAGAATTGGGGGAAGTTTATTTAGAAGAAGAGTAACTCAGTAATTAAAAATGAACTTATGAACAATCAACAGGTGCATGTAGCGATCGCAATTCTCTATCAGAAAAACAAGTTTCTCATGCAACTGCGCGACAACATCCCCGGTATTCTCTACCCTGGTTATTGGGCACTGTTTGGCGGTCACATCGAACCTGGTGAAACGCCAGATGTAGCAGTAAAGCGAGAAATTTTAGAAGAAATCGGCTATATATTACCACCATTTGTTGAATTTGGCTGTTATTCCAACGAAAGAGTTGTTCGTCATGTCTTTCATGCACCACTCTTAGTGGAATTAAATCAACTAGTTCTGAATGAGGGCTGGGATATGGGGTTATTTACGCCAGAAGATATTCGCCAAGGTAACTGTTATTCACAAAATGCTGGCGAAGTCCGACCTTTAGGGGACATGCATCAAAAAATTATGTTGGATTTTATTGAGAAAAATCCAACATAATTTGGGCATGGGGCATGGAGAAGAGACAAGGTAGAGACTTATTCAATAATTCTCCCTTGTCCCCCTTGCCCACTGCTTCCCCCATTCCCCACTCCCAAGAAGCCAAAATAAAGTTAGAACTCTTATAGGATCATCACTAAATGCAATCAACAAACAAACTCCCGCGATGGTTAACTATAGGATTGGCATTTCCTATTGCCATTCTTAACGGCTGGCTATTGATCCAGGTTGTACAGTATTTTCAACCCTTGGTTAGCATTATTGCCGCCGCCATCCTACTGGCTTTTGTATTGAACTATCCAATCCAGTTTCTTCAGGAACAAGGAGTGAAACGCAACTTGGCGATCGGGGGAGTGTTGCTTTTGACTCTGGTGATTTTAGTAGCTCTAGGCATCACCTTGGTTCCCCTAATTATTCAACAACTCGTGGAACTGGCTAATATTTTGCCCAGTTGGATTGATTCTGGTACTCAACAGCTGCAAACTTTTCAAGATTGGGCGTTAAGTCAACAACAACTTCCTATTAATTTAAGTGGTTTATTTACCCAAGTTCTAGAACGATTATCTAACCAACTTCAGTCCTTCACTGGTAGAATTCTTGGTTTTGCCGTCGATACCATTGGTATTGTCCTAAACGTGCTGCTGGCGGTAGTGCTGACTATCTACCTAACATTGAATGGTGAACGTCTTTGGGACGGGATTTTTCGGTGGTTTCCCCATAATATTGGGTTAAGAGTGCGGGAATTACTGCGAGAGGATTTCCATAATTACTTCATCGGTCAAGCAACATTGGGAGCTGTATTAGGGGTGACAATTACACTGGTATTTTTGGCGTTGCAAGTTCCCTTAGCTCTACTTTTTGGCATTGGTATTGGCTTGTTTTCACTCTTCCCCTTTGGTACTGGAGTCGGTATCGCCATCGTAAGTTTGTTGGTAGCCCTGCAAAATTTTTGGTTAGGAGTAGAAGTCTTAGGTATAGCTGTTGCCATTGACCAAGTTAATTCTAATATTATTGCACCTCGAATTCTCAGCAATTTGACTGGTTTAAATCCTGTGTGGGTGGTGATTTCTTTATTGTTGGGGGCAAAGTTAGGAGGAGTGCTGGGTTTGTTAATTGCAATCCCTATTGCCAGTTTTATCAAGGATACAACAGATAGCTGGCGGGCTGGAGAGTTTAATAAGATAGATGATATAGAGTCAGAACCTGTTGCGGTAATAAGTGATAAAGCAGGGACTTATAGTTAAAATCCAATCATTCAGATTAACTTAGAAACTGGTGATCTTGTCCATAAATAAAGTGCAAAATCATAATTTATGATGCTAACAAACAAGAAGCTATTACTTAGTGCATCAAAAATTTTCTAGCAAGCAAAATAATCGTAAAAAACTTGAGTGTAAGTGTAGTCTGCACTTCTCTACGAGATACTACGCAAATGACAAAGCTCTGTTACCACAGCAGTCATCGCCATTTAAATATAAGAGGAAATCTGGTAGCACATTAATCAACGATCAACCCCTACAAAAGCATCATAAAATTCCTTATCCTTCAGGTGAGAACGGAATACAACACTTGCAGAAAATGACTGCGAAGCACTACGCTGGGAAACCAAAGCAGTCAGTATTTTTAAAAAATGAAAAGTTGTTTAAAGCTTACCTTTGACAATGGGCAAACAGCATTAGCTACTCAAGTTGAGCAGCAAGCAGAATTGGCAAATGCTCTTGTGGAAATAGGGCTTGGTGGTTCGCGTCCTGTTTTAGTAGTAGTAGGCGGTGCAAGTAACATCAGTGAAGCTGACTTTCTCCGCATTCAAAGGTTGTTTGTGGAAGTTTTAGCCCCCATCGCCGAAACTTTGGGGGCTTATGTTGTGGATGGGGGTACGGATGTAGGAATCATGCGAATGATGGGTAAGGCTCGTATTCAGATAGGTGCTAAGTTTGCCTTGGTTGGTGTGACACCCGAAAGCAAAGTGGCTTTACCTAATCATTCAGAAACGGCTGCTGATTTGACACCCTTAGAGCCAAACCACACTCATTTTGTGCTAGTCCCTGGGAAGAATTGGGGCGACGAGTCTCCTTGGATATCTCACATTGCAACTGTGCTAGCCAATGGTGCACCTTCGGTAACAGTGCTGCTGAACGGTGGTGAAATTACCTTTAAGGATGCGCTTTCTAGTGTTAATACTGGCAGGTTAGTTATTGTGATTGCTGGTAGTGGTAGAACCGCAGATATACTTGCAGATGCCTTGCGTGGAAAGGCTACCGATGAACGAGCTAAAAAGCTGGCTAAATCTGGTACATTACAATACATCGACTTAAGCGACATAGAGAAGGGAGTTGAGAATTTAGGCAAAGTAATTAAGGGGTTACTTTCTAATTAGGAGTAAATAATGGCAGAAAAAGATAGTTCTCAAGAATCTTTAAAGAAAGACTATACCAAAAAAGATAGTTATCAGAGATATTTAGAGGAAGATTTTAACAAGTTATTTGCAGGGATGAACTTAGGCGATGTGCAAAAACATTTTTTGCGATCGCGTTGGTTAGAACAAGTACTCTGGATGGAAAGTAAGGCGAATTTATCGCGCGATCGCCATTATTATTTGCGGATCACAACTATTATTGGTGGTGTAGTTCTCCCAGCATTGGTCAGTCTAAACATTAACACTACTCCTAAAAGGGATATCATTATCTGGTCAACTTTTGGTTTGAGCCAAATAGTTGCTATTAGTGCTGCCATTGAAGAGTTTTTTCACTATGGAGAACGCTGGCGGCACTATCGCCGTACAGTCGAATCTTTGAAAACCCAAGGGTGGCAATTCTCGCAGTTGACAGGCCCTTATTCTAATTATACAAGCCACGAACAAGCTTTTAATCTGTTCGCAGGTCATGTAGAAGATATTATTCAGCGAGATGTGGAAATATATGCCACTCAAGTTGTACAAGAAAATAAAGAAAAAAAACAGAATCAGGAAGGCCATATCACTCTGCAAAATACAAAGATAATCAATTTGGAAGAGAAGAAAGAGGAAGAATAAAATATAATTCAGAATTGGTGAATACTTTACATTCATACTGAATTCTGACTCCTGAATTCTGAATTCTTCTTAATCAAATCGATTAAATAAACTCTCCCCCGTTAGATAAAAACATGAGGAGAGTTAGAACTAAAGTCCGGTAGGGTAATCGGGCTACTTAAGTTTTTATTATTTATCGACTTTATATTATTCCTCCTTAAGACAGATAAACATTTCATTTGAATTCTATGTTGGTAGCTTTTGAAAAAAATCCCCATTGCTAGATAGAAATGGGGAAATATGAGTTAAAGTTCGTCAGGTGATCGGAATATCTGTTTATTTTGTCTTGATACTATCTTTCTCAATTCCTCCGTTAGGTAGAGAAATATTTCATGAATATGTTCAGGTATGTGTTTATTAGCACTGTCAGGTGAATTTGAAGAAAAATCCAGAATTTATAAGTATGTAAGAGCAAATAATTAGAAGATAGTGTAGAGGAGGAGCCAGTGCCTTACTCAGTTTACCAGAATTGAGATGGTAGCTATTTACGCCCTACTGCACTAGCTGTGTACCCCTACAAGTTGCTGTATTTCACGCAATTGAAAACTGCTATAACTTAATCCTCTAAAATCTGGATTTCATCGAGTTGATTAATTACCACATCCGCACCTCGGACATTATCTGACTTACCTACCCAAGTGATACCAATGCAACCTGCGGCTTTAGCATTACGCGCCATTTGCATATCACCAACTGAATCACCCACCATTAATGTAGCGCCTGGTTCGACTCCCAAAGCTTGGCAAGCTTGCAAAAATAGCACTGGGTCTGGTTTACTCGGCCCCTCATCTACTCCCATTTCCAACTCGATATAATCACTTAACTGGTGATTAACAACAAAATTACGTACTTCTTCAGTTGTCGCGGCTGAAAGGATACCAAGTTTTAGTCCACCTTCTTGCAGGTATTTCAAAATTTCTAAGCTACCTACAAACAGTGGTGAAGGAGTTTGTCCAATGTATTTCTCCGCTTCATCTAAAGCTTGACGGGCTATTTTTAAGCACTCAAACCATCCTCTTCCAGTTTCAGCAATATATGCCGCAGCCGCAACTTCTGTTTCGCGGCGACTCGCTACTGATATTAAACCTGCGGGATCTAGAAAATTACCATTGATGCCAAATGCCATTAATAGGGGTTCCCCGGTTCCAGGGATTTGAGCATCTATTAATCTTGCTGCCTTTTGTGCAAGCGATCGCAAATACGTTTCTGAATCTTCTAGAGTACCGTTTTTGTCAAACAAAATTGCCTGGATATTATCAAAAGTGATATTTCTACATTTAATGCTTGCCACAATATTCCACCCCAGTTATTTAGTTAGGAGTTAGGAGTTTTTATTAACTCATAACTCCTAGAAATTTTCCACATAAAAAAAGAGGGAAAAACCCTCTTTATACAATAATTTAATACTCTTACTTAAAAAGAAGTAAAACTATAAATGTATTATTCTTCAATAGCTGCTGGAATTTCTTCTTCAGTTTCCGTTGCTGCTGGAATCTCTTCTTCAATTTCCGCAACTACTGGAATTACTTCCTCAATTTCTGCTGCTGGTGGAATTTCTTCTTCTAGTTCCGCTGCTGGTGGAATCTCTTCTTCAAGTTCCGTCGCTGGTGGAATATCTTCCTCTGCTACAACTTCGACAGGTGCAGCAGGCGCAGCAGTAGCACCTTGTTGCTTGGCTAACAGCTGTTCACGATACTTAGCAGCCATTTCTTCCGCCTTATCGTAGACCAAATCCCGGTTTTTAATCATGTCACCGGGTTCGGGTTCTAGCTGCTTGGTAGATAGGGAAATCCGACCCCTTTCTGCATCCAAGTCAATGATCATAACTTTCACTTCATCATTGACATTGAACACGCTATGGGGTGTATCAATATGTTCGTGAGAAATCTCAGAAATGTGCAGTAGACCACTGACACCACCAATGTCGATGAAAGCACCATAGGGCTTGATACCACGAACAGTACCAATCACTACTTCACCGACTTCTAGGCGGTTCATCTTACGCTCAACCAGTGCCCGACGATGAGATAGAACTAAGCGGTTACGTTCTTCATCTACCTCTAAGAATTTCAATGGTAGTTCTTCGCCTACCAATTCTTCTTTAGGTTTACGGGTACTGATGTGAGAACCTGGGATAAAGCCACGTAATCCTTCAATTCTTACCAATGCACCACCGCGATTGGTTGCAAATACGCCAGAACGGACAGTAGCATCTTCTGCTTGCAGCTGTCGCACGCGCTCCCAAGCCCGCATATATTCAATACGGCGAATGGAAAGGGTTAATTGACCATCTTCGTTTTCATCGGTAAGGATAAAAAATTCGCGCGTTTCGTTTGACTGTAATACTTCTTCCGGGCTATCCACCCGGTTAATAGACATTTCTTGTATAGGTATATATGCTGCGGTTTTAGCACCAATGTCAATCAGAGCGCCGCGCGGCTCTATACTGAAAACTGTTCCTGGGACAACATCACCAGGGCTAAAATGATAATCGTATTTGTCAAGTAGAGCAGCGAAATCTTCGTGAGTGAATCCAATTTCTGTAGCGGTTAAATTCTGATTGACCATGCTGATTTGTTCCTGGTTCTAGTCTCCGTAAAGGTTGTGCGACAAGCGTAATGTGTTGTGCAAGCAGTTTTATGGCAGCTTACACTTAACATCCTTTTTCATCCTAGCGCAGAAAAGCTAGCATTAACACATATCTACTCCCAAGATTGGAAATTATATCACAATATAAAAATGATTGCTGATTTACTTAGTATTTAAAACTAACAAAGTACAAATACAATAATATCCGTTGCTACCATACTTAGTAGCAACGGATATTAACGTTAAATCAGCTTAAAGCTCTGGAAATAGGCTCTACTTATCTTTTGGTTTCTCAAAGCGAGGGGGTTCGCGAAATGCGATCGCAAAAAACAGAGTACCTATACACAGAGTAAAAATCAAGATGTACGCAACGCTTTCCATATTATGATTTCCTGCCTATCGAGCCAGTAATTAAAGTTTTGAATGCTGAGTCATCTGAGTGCTGAATCAGAGCCTTAACTCGGAACTCAGCACTCATAACTCAGCACTGAAAATTAAAGGGCTTCCTTCCGGCGGGTTGACTTGTCACCCACTTTCTGGAACAGACCCCACTCAACTTGCTCTTCTAGATCCGCATCAACACCAGCAAATACGTCTCGGTAGATTGTCCGAGCGCCATGCCAGAGATGACCAAAGAAGAACAACAGAGCAAATACGGCGTGTCCAAAGGTAAACCAACCTCTAGGACTGGTGCGGAATACACCATCAGAGTTCAAGGTTTCTCGGTCAAATTCAAAGATTTCACCACCTTGAGCTTTACGGGCATACTTCTTCACATCAGCTGGTTCTGTAAAGGTTTTACCATTCAGATTGCCACCAAAGAAACTAACGGTGACACCAGATTGCTCGAAGCTATACTTAGATTCTGCCCGACGGAAGGGAATGTCAGCGCGGACAACTCCATCTGCATCAGTCAAAATCACTGGGAAGGTTTCAAAGAAGTTGGGGAGACGACGCACGGTCAATTCCCGTCCTTCAGAATCTTTGAATACGGCGTGACCTTGCCAAGATTGGGCAATGCCATCACCCTTCACCATTGGCCCTGTACGGAATAGACCGCCTTTAGCGGGGCTATTACCGACGTAATCATAGAAAGCCAGTTTTTCGGGAATTTGCGACCAAGCTTGATCAAGGGTTTCACCTTGAGCAACACCTGTTTGGACGCGGCGCTGAATTTCTTGACGGAAGTAGCCTTGATCCCATTGATAGCGGGTAGGGCCAAATAATTCGATGGGTGTGGCGGCGTTACCGTACCACATAGTACCAGCAACAACGAAAGCAGCAAAGAAGACTGCTGCAATACTGCTAGAAAGTACTGTTTCGATGTTCCCCATCCGTAGGGCTTTGTAGAGCCGTTCGGGGGGTCTAACTGTGAGGTGGAATAAGCCTGCAATAATACCAACAACACCAGCGGCAATGTGGTGAGCCGCAATGCCACCAGGGTTATAGGGGTTAAAACCATCTGGCCCCCATTCTGGTGCTACTGCTTGCGCGGCGCCAGTTATACCATAAGCGTCAGAAACCCATATCCCCGGCCCAAATAGTCCGGTGACGTGAAAAGCACCAAAGCCAAAACAAAGTAGACCAGATAAGAACAGGTGAATGCCAAACATTTTTGGCAAGTCTAGGGCAGGTTCACCAGTGCGGGGATCTCTAAAGAGTTCCAAATCCCAGTAAACCCAGTGCCATACGGCAGCTAGGAATAAAAGACCGGAAAGAACAATGTGAGCCGCAGCAACGCCTTCAAATGACCAGAAGCCAGGATCAGTGGATGGACCACCAGTAACGTTCCAACCACCCCAAGATTGGGTAACGCCCAAACGTGACATGAAGGGCAGAACGAACATCCCTTGACGCCACATTGGATTGAGAACTGGATCGCTAGGATCAAAAACAGCTAGTTCGTAGAGTGCCATCGAACCAGCCCAGCCTGCTACTAAGGCTGTGTGCATTAAGTGTACAGAAATCAGTCGCCCTGGATCATTCAGAACGACTGTATGTACTCGGTACCAGGGTAGTCCCATCGACTACGCTCCTCCTCGATGAGTTAGTTTACAAAGCAATTTTCTTACTGAGGTTATGAGAGACGAAAAACGCCACTCATAAAACTCTCTCTTGTTTTTTGTTATTGCCAGAGCCAGAGTAGTACCACAGCTTAGTCTTAATAAGTCATACACCGTGGGTGCTTTGGCAATGCTTACTCGCTTCGGGAGGTTTACCTATGTTAGGGTAGCCATCGCCAAGCAAAAATGAGAATGTTTTAAAAAGTGTAACTATTGATGGAATTGTTTGCAAGCGTGTAAATTGATGCGATCGCGTAGCATCTCCAAGTTTTTTCGCTACCAATACGCGTCGGGGATTAAATTTTCTTATCTTTTCTTTACGAGGAGGGTGGGGAGCAGGGGAGCAGGGGAGCAGGGGAGCAGGGGAGCAGAGAAGTTGTTATCCCCTCTGCCCCTCTGCCCCTCCGCACCTCTGTCTCTTGTGCCCCATGCCCAATATCTACTGAACCACCAACTGGATATTTTGCAGTTGACACTTCGTCTCAGCTGTACCCAGGCGTTGGATTACCTGTTCGGCGCTCATTAGACGCTTGAGTACTACTTGACCTATGGTCTTACTGGCAATTACTGGTGTTGTTGGCTTCACTTCCACGGTTAAAATGGCTTCTTCAACTCGATAAAGCCATAGCAATTCGTTTTGTTCGACTAAACAAATATTCATTCGCTGAATATCTGGTTGGCGTCGCCATGCGGTTATTTGCCAAAGTCCATCAGATGCCCAGACTCTAGCAACTGCCCATCCTTCAGATAGAAAGAAATATTTCACGGTTTTAGTCTCACTATTAGACTTTCAATCTGCTGTTAACGATATCGCGATCGCTTGATTTCGCTGATGTACAAACATGAGATTTTTGCCAATACAGCC
Organism: Nostoc sp. CALU 1950; assembly: GCF_051172895.1. Lineage (NCBI taxonomy): Bacteria > Bacillati > Cyanobacteriota > Cyanophyceae > Nostocales > Nostocaceae > Nostoc > Nostoc sp. CALU 1950. The sequence goes on from NZ_JBDNJQ010000131.1 coordinate 22,423, forward strand.
GATCTTTGCGATAAACCACTCAACAGGTGTCTGTGCCCAAGCAGCAACAGGCAAAGTCTTAATGTACACTACTTGGACTCAGGTCAAAGTGTAGCAAAGCTATTCCCTAGTAATTATAGAATTTGCGACAAATTTAGCCGATGTTTAAAATCTTAATTAAATAAAAATTTTTCAGTATTTAACAAATGTCAAACTCTGTATTTTTGTCAATGATTTTTTGTAACAAAATAGTGCATAGGCCTAGCCCGTCGTAGACATGGCAAAGTAGTAATAAACTTACAAAATTTTAATTTAGATGCTCACGGAGTCATTTTCATAGAGCAAATTCTTTCCTTGCTGGTTGCAAGTTATTTTTATTCCTAAGTATATACTTAGCTGTAAATATTGCTGTAATTAATTGTAAAAATCCAACAAAATAGTCATAAATGTAGTAAGATTGCTGACCGCTGATATCAAATATATTATTGCTATGACCTGGTTTTCCTTGTCCGTGAAACGGTGGGGTCGGATTACACAATTCCTATCTTTGTTCTGTCTATGTTTATTTTTGGTTGTTAGTTGCGCTCCTCGTCCTAATCCTTCTACGCCACCAGCGGGTTCTGTAAATAGCCCTACAGGTGATGGTCGTATTACTATAGGTACAACAGCAAAGCCAAGAACCCTTGATCCGGCTGATACCTATGAGTTAGCATCCTTGGGTTTAGTGTTTAATATGAGCGATCGCCTCTACACTTACCAACCAGGAAGCACAGAAATTGAGCCACAACTCGCCACAGCATTACCCAAAGTTACTCAAGATGGCTTGACTTATACCATTCCCTTACGTCAGGGAGTAGTTTTTCACGATGGGACTCCCTTCAATGCCCAAGCAATGGCATTTACCATCAACCGCTTTATTCAAAATAAAGGAAAACCCTCATTCTTACTAGGTGATATAGTAGATTCAGTAAATCCCACAGGCGAGTATGAGTTAAGCATCAAGCTGAAAAAGCCCTTTGCAGCGTTTCCTTCACTGTTGGCTTTTCCTGGGGTATGTGCGCTTTCACCAAAAGCTTACGAACTCGGTGCAGGTAAATTCAAGCCGAATACCTTTGTGGGGACTGGCCCTTACAAGTTAGCGCAGTATGGTACTGATTCAATCCGATTTGATGCCTTTGATAAGTATTGGGGAGAAAAGCCAGCTAACAAGGGTGTTAACGTCCAAATTCAAACTAGTCCGGTTAATTTGTTTAATGCTTTTCGTACAGGCGCAGTCGATATAGCTTATCTGTCGCTACAGCCAGATCAAAATCGCAGTTTGGAAGAAGGAGCAAAAAAAGGGGATTGGCAAGCGATCGCAGCTCAAGGTAGTGTAGTAAGTTATCTAGTATTAAACCGGAATCAGCAGCCTTTAGATAAATTAGAGGTAAGACAAGCGATCGCATCAATAATTGACCGTCCACTTTTAAATCAGCGGGCGTTACTTGGTCAAGCAGATCCGCTTTATAGCATGATTCCTACAACATTCAATGTTTCTCAGCCATTATTCAAAGATAAATATGGTGACGCTAACTTTGAACAAGCTAAAAAATTATTAACTACTGCTGGTTTCTCCAAAGAAAATCCCGCAAGAGTACAAATTTGGTATCCTTCGAGTTCGCCTACTCGTAGTTTGGCAGCACAGACACTCAAATCCCTTGTGGATACCAAAATGGATGGAATACTGCAATTTGAAGTTACCCAAGCGGAAGGGCCTGCGTTTTTTAAAGACATTTCCAAGGGATTATATCCAGCAGCTTTACTTGATTGGTATCCAGACTTTTTAGATCCAGATAATTATGTCCAGCCGTTTTTGTCTTGTGACAAAGGTTCAGTTGCTAAAGGATGCGAAGATGGAGGCAGTCAAACTCAAGGTTCGTTCTACTATAGCGAAGCTATAAATAAACTGATTGATCAGCAACGCAAAGAACAAAACCCTGAAGCGCGTCAGAAAATTTTTACCGAAATTCAAACCCAAGTAACAACTGATGTACCTTACGTTCCCTTATGGCAAAACAAAGACTATGTATTTGCCCGAAATGGTGTGAGCAGCGTACAACTTAACCCTACCCAAATTCTGGTCTATCACACAATTAAGAAGTAGTCATTGGTCATTAGTCATTAGTCATAGCTGTTGACTTTTGACTCTTAAATAAAATCTTTCATGTTCAATACTGAGACGTTGTTTGAAAAGTTGTTCGCTGTGACTTTCAGCACTTTTAGATCCCCCCTAACCCCCCTTAAAAAGGGGGGAACTGGAATCAAAGTCCCC
>NZ_JBDNJQ010000132.1:0-24457 GCF_051172895.1 Nostoc sp. CALU 1950
GAGTTAGTGTAACTAGATATGTAAAGTTTTGTATTAGGATTCAACATTTCTGGTTTACAGTCATTATCTACTTCCTAACTTTTAAGGCTATAAATTGGTGTACCAAGCAATCATTGATAGCCTCAAGGTACGATATTTTTTGTTTCTTATACCTCACCCATTAGAATCACCTGATCGGGTGATTTCAATAAATATACATACATAGTGATTTACCGCAAGCTACCACAGAAAGAGCAAAATCACAGAGGCAGAAGTAGAATTTGCCAATAATATAAAAAGCGTTCCACAATTGGGAACGCTATATTTTGGTAAATTCTATTCAGATAAACTGAATTTAAATTGAAAATTGCTATTTCCTAAAATCAGGCATGGAGATTTGCTTGTTCTTGCAACCAAGGATCTACAGGTTGTCCATCTTTACGGCGTAATTCAATCTCCACTACCATGACTTCTTTTGAACCAGGAGGCGCAGGTTTTTGATGAAAAATAATCTCATAATCTAGCGGATTGTGTTTGCGTTCTTTTAACCAATCCTGCACCTTGGTTGTGGCAAATAATGATTGTCCCTGCTCAAACATTCTGGTAATCTGCATTTGCAGTGTATAGGGATTTATGCGACTCATTTCCTACCGCCTTTGTTAAATAAATTTTAGGCAAAGTAATCTGCTTTTCCTACATAATCTGATGTTAGTTTAAGGATGGCAAGATGCCTACCCTACGATGAAAAGTGCTGAATTACTGAGTAAGGTAAAAAATTATCTGTACTCAACCAGTGCTTATATGTCAATACGCTTGGTTTAAGGGTTATTGGTGTAGATAACTGGTCTTTGAAGATACGATAAATCGCGTCTCTACATGAGGCTTTTGGGCTGATCTGAACTGTATTGGGTTATATATTCTTTACATTAATTTGTACTTTTTACTACCAAAGTCTCACTTTTATCTAACTTAAAGCAAATCTCTTAAGCCTAAAAGGGTTTCACTAAGGCAGTTTTAGCCCAAAAAACTTTTCTACACTATCACTAGAAGTCTAGCTTAAGTATATACACTGTGAAAAATAAGATACTATAAAATACTACCCACTTAGATAAAAGGTGTGACACGATGAACCTTGTATTAACAAAGTTACTATCACACTAAAGATTCAAAGATATGTTGACAAAAAGTTTTTTGTTTAAATTAGGATGTGTTGTAGCCTTAACAGGATCTATCTTAATGCCAACAACAGCGAAGGCATCTAATATAGGGAACACTGAAACCTTGATAGACTGGGATCAATTCGCTACTGGATGGACAGCACCAAAATCAGGTGAAGTTCGCAGCTTTCAAGCTGGTACAGGAACAGTTGACCTGAAATTTGACCTTGGTTCACAAACTACGTTCGCTAGTTTTGGTGGTAGTGGGTTGACTCCCGCTATTAGCAGCACTCTCAATGGTAGTCAGGGTGCAAACGACAAAAGTCTGCATCTACAAATTAACCCTTCAGCAGTTGGTCTGACAAAGGGGGCTAACTCGATGACTATGACGACTAGCTTCAAAGGTTTTAATAGTCCTCTCACAGATGTTAGCTTCAAGCTGTTTGATGTGGATATTAGTAATAGTAAAACTTGGCAAGATAGGGTAATTTTGAAGGGATTTTTGGGAGATCAGGTTGTTAATGCCATTTTTAATCCAGTTTTAAGTCAAGGAAATACTATCCAGCAAGTCGATGCTTACACTCTTGATGGTATAGAATTTGATTCAAATGCTACTAACGGAGATTTTGGTACTGTGTTAGTGAAGTTTGCTAGTGCCATTGATCGTTTTGAGTTGGTCTTTACGGATGGTGATGATATCAGTACTAATAATCCAAGTGACCACGGTATCGGTATTGGCGATATCAAATACACCGCTTCTAGCCAAAGTGTTCCAGAACCCGCTTCTATATTAGGTTTATTGGCATTTGGTACTTTTGGGGCTAGTTCAGTCCTGAAGCGCAAACGATAAAACCCTCAATAATTATTGTGTTGTAAATGAATTTATTTGTAGGGTAGGCAATATGCCTACCCTTTATAGTTAAATAGACCACGCGGTAAGGGCACAGCAATTTTCATAGGTGTCAACTTAACGTCAAAGCCAGCCCAGAACAAGCCTTTAGATATTGTCTCGTTCCCAGTCTCCGACTGGGAATGCCTGTCTTTGAGGCTCCGCCTCAAGACTTGCGGCAGAGCCGCAATTGAAGTGCATTTCCAGCCAGAGGCTGGAAGTGTCATTCAGTTCAAATACATGAAAACTGCTGTAAGCAATACGGTTGGGTTAAAGGGGAAGGGGGAATAAAAAACCTTTAACCCAAACCCAGTAACCTTTTCCCCAAAGGTAATTCTGAGTTCAAAATGCTTATCCGAACCGTATTGAGTTATTAACTACTGAATTTTGTTATAGATTGGAGAGAGGCACGCCGCTTCAAAAACTGACCAAGAGACTGAGATGGTTGTTATGAAGAGCAAAAATCAAGCTATTTTCGCTTTAATTGTAAAAAGCACTATTGTTTTTTTCCCTTTAGTGCTTCCTGCTACTATTGCCAGTGGACAATCTGCACCATTACCCTCCCCAGCACTAACTCCTACTCCAGTCTTATCGAATCAGGAACGGGAAGAATTGACGCGATTACGAGCCGAAAAGCAAGTTCAATCTGATTTAAAGAGGGCTTTTAGCCGTACAACTATTCTAATTAATATCTGGCTAGTTATATTAAGTCTATTTCCAGTCGCAATCATTGCTTTATTTTGGCTTCTGCGAAGGGCAATAATCCGTGAAATTGTTGATAGAGCAATGCAACAAATGCAGGGAATGGAAAATTTGCAAAATCAGCTAACCACTGTTAAGCAAGAGGCTGAAAATGTTATTCAAGAATCTAAAAAAATCAATTATGAATTAGAGCAGGAAACGGTTGCTTTAAAACAAAAAATTAAAAATGAACAAGAAGAAAATGTATCTATCCTTACTTCTGAGCTAGATTTAGCTAAAGCACAGGTATTAAGTAGATTAGAAACTGAACTCAAAAAATCTCAAGTAAATATAGAAGTTTTAGAGTCAAAATTTGCTTCTGCGCTGTCTAAGTTAGAGTTTGATGCTCAACAGCAAAGAGATATTGCACTGGAGAATCTAAGTAAATTAGCATCTGTGATGGCAGCGGAACTGGCTAATTTAAAGTTAGGTGTGCAACAACAGCAAGAATTAGCGGTTGCTGATTTAGAAGTATCAAGGTCTGAGTTCACATCTCAACTTTCTGGATGGCAGTCTGATGCTCAAAAACAAAAGGATATAGCTATTGAAAGCTTAACAAAATTGCAATCAGAATTTGCTGAACAACTATCAGAATTACAGGTAGAGGCTCAAAAACAAAAAGATATCACATTTGAAAGTTTAGATAGAGAATTGAAGTTTAAATTATCAGAATTACAGGTAGATGCTCAGGAGCAAAAAAATAAGGTTTTTGAGAGTTTAGCAGCGTTGCAGTCAGAATTTGCTGAACAACTATCGGAATTACAAGTAGATGCTCAAAAGCGCAAAGAGTTAATTATTGAAAATTTAGAGAAATCTGGTTCTGAGTTTAGTTCACAATTCTCAGACTTACAATGGAATGCTCAACAACAAAAGATTCTCATTCTGGAGAAGTTAGAAAGATTAGAAACTGAGTTTGTCTCTCAACTCTCTGAGTTACAATTGGATGCTCAAGAAAGAAAGGATCTCATCCTTCAAGAACTAACTGAAATTACACCTGAATCTATCTTAGAGGCAGTAAATCATGAAGTCGAGGAAGAGATACAGGAACAGCCACAACAACCGGAATTCACTGCTGATGAGTATGTAAAACAGGGAGATGAACTGTTTTCTAAAAGACGCTATGAAGATGCGATCGCAGCTTACAACCAAGCGGTTAAAATCCAAGCTGATGAACCTGTGGCTTGGTTAAAACGAGGTCTAACTCTAGGAAGGTTGAAACGCTACCAAGATGCGATCGCTTCCTATGATAGAGCTATTGCGATTCAGCCAGATTATCATCAAGCTTGGTGCGATCGCGGCGTTGCTTTTGGAAACTTACAACAGCATCAGCAAGCCTTTGCTTCATTTGACAAAGCTACACAAATCAAGCCTGATGATGCGATCGCTTGGTTAAATCGCGGTCTTTCCCTAGTAGCATTAGAACAATATGAAGAAGCAATAGCATCCTTGGATAAAGCTTTAGAATTCCAACCCAATTCTCCCAAAATCTGGGATAAACGCGGTTATACTTTGGTGAGATTAGGACGCGATGATGAAGCGATCGCTAGTTTTAACAAAGCCTTAGAAATTAAGTCAGATTACGCCAGTGCCCATTACAACAAAGCAGCCTGTTACGCACTGCAAAGACAAGTTGAACTATCTCTGCTATCTCTCCAACAAGCAATTGAACTTAATCCCAGGTATAAAGAAGACGCAACAACTGACCTAGATTTTGATGATATTGCCGATGATGAGCGCTTTAAGGAGTTAATTACAGCCTAAAAACTTTACCCCAATCCCGACTCCCCACTCCCACTTCCATTCTGTTCCCCAGACATCGCTTTGAGTTTAGATGTAAAAGAGTCAGAGCGATCGCTTTTTTCGGGAGTAAATTGCCCAATAGGAGCATGAATAGCAGCAGGTGGGAGCAGTTTCGGCTGTCGTTGATGATGGTTTGGTGATGGGGAAGGCGGTGGACTTTCTTGTGAAGTTTGCCTTTGGCTGACAGCAGATAATCGCTCAAGGGTTGCCGAAGAGGTAAATTTCCCAGAAAGCGGAGACTTCAGGACGGTTTTATGATCACTATCTACCTGCTTCTCTTCTTCTTTACTCAAAGATGTCTTTGGTTCAGAACTTTTGAGTTGTAGGGTTGCAGTATTGCTGTATTGATAGCCATTGCGAATCTTCGCTGGTGGTAATTGAGGACTCGTCACTTTCTCAACAGTGGGGTTTTTCTTGGCTAGCGGTAAGGCTGGTACAGGCGACGAGGTTAAGCTTTGGGGAAACTTGCTACAAACCATGCGTTCAAATTCCATGTTGAAATGATATGTAGCCTGATCCCGGCGCTGCCAAAATACTAAGATTTGCTGCACGGAAACCGCTTTATAACGACCTTGATAGAGTGCCTCAATCACTGCCAGGTGTAGCCAATTCAGCGGGTATTGCGTTTGCCAACGCTCAACTAGCTCATTGGCAGTATACCCACTGAGATCAAAACTATAGTTAATTAATAAGGCGATCGCCAAGTTGGCAGAGGTGTCTGGAAGTGTTGTTAACATGGGGCTATTAGCTTTAGGCAATAGGTCTAAGATTGGTCACCCATCGCATATTAGCCTAACGTGCTTTTAACTACATGGTTTTTTTCCAATAGTTACAAGCCGATAAGCAGTGTTTCCTATTCTACTTGTCAACTTCTAGAATGCAACCCTACATAGATTGATTTAATCGCAGGTGCTCGTCCAATGGCAACTAATGCCTGATAAACCATTGCTGCAACTTCGGCGCGTGTGGCAGGACGTGAAGGTGCAAGTAGTTTGGGATTTGGGTAATTGACGATGATTTTTTGTTGTGTAGCAGTAGCAACGGCTTTGCGGGCGTATTCGGAAATGGTATGACGATCGCTATATAGTTCTAAAACATCGCTATCAACAGCTGGTAGTCCCAGTCCGTTTACCAGAGAGACAATCACCTGTAGGCGCTGCACATTTTGATCAGGGCGGAAAGTGCGATCGCTAAATCCGCCAACAAAGCCACCGCTAGCGGCGATTTGGATAGCGCTATAAGCCCAAAAATCCTTGGGTACGTCGGTAAAATCAGGTGCCGAAATTTTGGGAAATGGGTTAAAAGCGATCGCAACTAGAACTGCATATTGGGCGCGAGTCATGGGTTTATCTGGCTGGTAGCTACCATCAGCAAAAGCATGAGTTAAATCCATCCTCACTAATGCCTGAATAAATGGTTCTGCCCAATGTCCATCTAGTTGGGGAAACGCGGGGAGTTTTTCAGATGGGGGTTCTGTTGGGGCGTTAGAGGAACTAGTGCTAACCGCTACTGGATTAGTTGGGAGCAATTCGACTAAGCCCTTGACTAGAATAGGATTTAATTGATTACCTACGGAAATTAGCTTTTTTGTAGTAGCATTTTTTAAATCAAATTCACTATTATCACGAAAAATATTATCAGCGGGATCTTGGGTATTACCTAAATCGGGGGCTGCATTGCCATTGATTAATAGACCACCTTGGGTATTTTTGGCAATGAGATTTTCACGCAGCACAGGTTGGGCGTTGCGAGAGAGTGCGATCGCCGTGCGATTTTCTGATAACTTATTATTTGCGATCGCCGGAGCGGCAAAGTCACTAATTGCTATGCCTAAACGGTTTCTTTGAAATACATTCCCCAGTACTTCTCCCTGGCTATGACCTGCCATCACTAACCCGCTAGCAGTATTTTGCACAAATATGTTATCTAAAATTGCGGGTTTGGCAGTGCCAGTGGTAAACACACCTTCCCGCCCACAGTTGCTCAAAGTATTATTAGCTAAAGTAGGTGCAGCCGATTCAATCCAGATACCAGTACCTTTGAGTGAAGGATTGGTAACAGTAACACCTAAAAGACTGGCATTATCTACCAAGAGCAGCGTAATATTTTGTATACCAAAGCTGGGACTTTGATACTCGCCACTCCCAGAAATTAAAATCCCTGCACCTTTGTTCACTTCGTTACCCACCACTTTCGCCCCTTCAGGGATAATCAGTGGGAACACCTCACCACTAGCGGCGCTGTAAGTCCCCGATTCCAGATGAATTATCGTCGGGATTTTAGTTACTTTTAAGGCACGGCTGAGGCTTTTAAACGGACTCAACCGTGAACCTGTATTGGTATCATTCCCAGTCATAGGGTTGACATAGAGTGTGACAACGAGGGTAGAGTTCACCATTGATAGTTGAGAGTCAATTGTTTTAATTATGACAATCATAAATAACACTACTTGTAGCAAACTTTTTGAAAGTAGTATCTTTGTGTGTAGAAAATATATCCACGTTACTTTTTATTGCAAGCGGATCGTGTGTACACACAAGTTATAGACTCTCACGCAACATTCCAGGTTCTCGCCTCGAAGTTCCGAGTTTTGAGGGTGATAACTGGGGACTGGGGACTGGGGACTGGGGATTAGGGACTAGAGAAGAAAATATGAATAAGATTTGGTTGCGGTTCCCAATTCCCAATCCCCAATTCCCAATTCCCAATTCCCAATCCCCAATTCCCAATCCCCAAGCTTATTTAATTTGACAAGTTTCAATGCGAGAGAATAAAGCCACACATAATCGCCACCAAGAAGCTGTAGCGATCGCACTATGCCATTCCCAAACACCTAATAGCTTTAACCGCCAAACCTGCTCAAAAAAACCAAAGTATGGTAACTGCCCATTGGGAGCATCTTCTTCCACAATTAAGTTACTATAATCAATCCAGGAATCTTTTAAACGCCACCCAGCGCGATTGGCAAAATCAATACAAGTTTGGGAAGCAGCAACATTACCATTACCAATTATCAAAGCTAGTACAGGATCGCTGGCAGAAACATCTCGAATACTCTCCCAAATCCGCTTCTGGACGCTGAAACCGAAGCGTCCATGACTATACTTAACCCAAAGAGTATCAATAGTACATAAGTCGATGCAGGGAAAGTTTTCTACACTTTCTAAATCAAGATAGCGTTTTTCTTCTCTACCAGCTATCTTCAATATGAGAGTTGTAGTTTCCTGATCCGCCTCTAACCATCTCCCAGTTTTAAGTAAATCCCGCAATTGAGTGTAATCTATCCCTACAGATGAACTCAAATCATCTATATCTTCAGTTTTTTGTTCAGAGCGATCGCTCGAAAACAAAGTTTTTCCTGGTAAGACTTCAATCACACCTTGAGAACCAAATAACCAGAAATATAGTTCGATATCGGTGCGTGATAATTCTACTTGTAATTGTGTAATCCAAGCTGCTGCGGTGAGTCCAGATGCTTGAATAGCAACATTGAGGGTATCTACCAAGGAAGAAGCAAATCTTTCACCCTCTGGAGGTGGCGCAGCAGCAGCAATTAAACATTGTTCATCGAGTCCCAATTGCAATTCTTCCACCCAATCGCGTAGAGATGCACATGTGTGCATTCCCACAGGGCAATCCAGGATGATAATTTGTTGCGATCGACATCGGCGCAGCTGTTTTCTCAACCAGGAACGATTAAGTACAACATGATCAGAAAGTACTAATACTGCTTCTCCTTGTTCAGTTTCTTGAATCTGCCCTCGCAAGTATAAAAATACAGTTGCGGTTTCTTCTATAGAATTACTGCTAGTGGGTGACTCGGAAAAAGATTCAGCTAACAAACATTTTTGAATCGCTTTGCGGACATCCGAAGCAGGGGTTTTTTCGCTAATAGTCCAATAATTTACCTCAAAGCCACCAGATGTACTGAGTATTTTACCCAAAGCCAAAGCATTCTTGCTCTTAGGAAGTCCCTCTATAACTAACGCCTGTCGTGGATGTCGTGCGGACACTGTTTTGTCTGGTTTGAGTCCTAAAATCACTTCTCCGATTCCTTCGACAATTCGCTTCGGCGTTTGAGATGGATATTCTGGATGAATTTGGTTTTCGCCACGACCTTTTTTTAGCTGATTAATCACCCGTAGTTGCTGATTAGCTTTATCTATATATGCGAGGGTTTGGTGATAAACATAACGATAAAGTCCATCCGCTTCGATAATCCCTTGGGAATCAGCCGCTTCTCCCCTCAGTCCCCGAATTAAGTAATAAGTGAATACTCCATGTTTTAATTGCGGAAATTCCCAAGATTGTTGCCCTTGATCGCAAGATAGTAAGGCATAAAATCCTTTTCTCTTAGCAGCGCGTTGTCGTAGAACTTCCACTAATTCTTGTGTGGGGTTGAGTTGCGGATCTATTGGTGTTTCTCCCCTAGCACCCAATAACGTCATGCTACCGCTATGACAAGCATCCAGCCACACAAGTTGCTGCTGGGCAGCACAATTTTCTAATAATTGCAATAACTCTTGCAACTTCAAACCAGTTTCTATTAAGTTGTCTTTTTGAGTATCTTTGAGACACAATACCACCTGCTGACTCGATGGCTCTAGCATCCCATGTCCAGAAAAATAAAACAGAACGGTGTCAATAGATTTAGTGGCAGCGGCTACTTGTTTAAGACTGGTACGGACATCTTCTAATAAGGGCTGCTGATGAGCAAAATCGTTGTGAATCTTCACATCCCTTTGCGGAAATCCCTGAGTTGCGGCGTTTAATGCTTCTCCTAAACCTTGGCAATCCAATGCTGAGTAACGCAAACAGGGTATTTGTTCATCCTGATATTGGTTGACTCCCACCAATATGAGCCAAAGCTTTGCCAAGCCGGTTTCTAAGGCATGAGTTGAGTGACTAGTACGAACACCGACTGGACACATCTGTTAAAATTCCTTGACAGGAAGAGTACGGTAGCTTTTATATAAATAGTATTCAATCGTACTGACATGAATTACTGAAGTTGGTTCCAAAAAGCTAGCGATCGCCATGACAACATTACTGATAAGATATCGAAAATGCGAGAACTTTACCCAGCGATCGAGCCTTACTTAGAAGGTAGTTTACAGGTTTCTGACCTTCATACCATTCATTTTGAAGAGTCAGGTAACCCCCAAGGTCAACCCATCGTTGTGCTGCATGGCGGCCCTGGTGGTGGATGTCCAGCTTTTTATCGCCAATATTTCCACCCAGAAAAATGGCGGATAGTGATGTTTGACCAGCGCGGTTGTGGTCAAAGTACGCCCCATGCTGAATTACGAGAAAACACCACTTGGGATTTAGTCAGTGATATCGAAAAACTGCGCCAACATTTAGGTATAGAAAAGTGGGCGGTTTTTGGTGGAAGTTGGGGTAGCACTTTATCATTAGCCTACAGTCAAACCCATCCCTCTCGATGCACAGGATTAATCCTGCGTGGTATATTCATGCTGAGGCAAAAAGAGTTGCAATGGTTCTACCAAGAGGGCGCTAGCTATATTTTTCCTGATGCTTGGGAAGAATATCTCAAACCGATTCCCATAGATGAACGTGATGATCTGATCGCAGCATATTACAAGCAGTTGACCAGTCCAGACTTAGAAATTCAATTAACAGCAGCGCGTGCTTGGTCAATTTGGGAAGGTAGTACAAGTAGACTTTTCTTAGATCCAGAACTTATGCAAAAGTTTGGTGAGAGTGAATTTGCTTCCGCTTTCGCCCGTATTGAATGCCATTACTTTATGAATAAGGGATTTTTAGAAACCGAAGATCAATTAATCTTAAATATAGACCGTATCCGCCATATTCCGGCTGTAATTGTTCAGGGACGTTATGATGTTGTCTGCCCAATGATATCAGCTTGGGAATTACATCGCGCTTGGCCAGAAGCCGAATTTATTGTGGTTCCTGATGCCGGACATTCGATGAGTGAACCAGGAATTCGTAGTGCTTTGATTCAAGCAACAGATAATATTAGCAATTCGTAATTACTCATGAGGCTATCTACGAGATGATGTGTGTAGTTTGCTTCCTATGCTATTACTTTAATTACGAATTACGTTAGCGTAGCGGTAGCGAGTCCGCGTTCGCTTTTAGCGTCTCGTAGAGAGCGTCATTACGAATTAGTAATTATTGTTGAAATGCACAAAAGTAAGATTTGACCTGGAAAAAACCTTTCAGGATTCGTTTGAGTGAATTAAACTTAACCCGCCTGATAGCTTTATTCACTTCTACCCACTGCCGTTTTCTTTTACTTGCTTCTGGATAATCTTCACTCAGCATCTCGACTGGTAACAAATACATCTTAACCCGGTAAATTTTGCCTCGTTTGCGGTACTTATAAGTGCCCAGTTCATTGGCGTTTACCTGCCCAATCACCCCTGCTTCTTCCCACGCCTCTTTAGCTGCTGAAGCAGGCGGACTCATGCCATTAGGAATATCTCCTTTCGGAATCACCCAGTGTTGAAAGTTACGGGTCGTGATTAGCAAGATTTCAATTTTGCCATTGTTCACTCTATAAGGAATTACGCCAGACTGTTTAAAAACTTTGCTGACTTTTCGACTCATGTAATTTGCATCCTTTACGGTCTAGCTTTTTTGTACAATGTCTACTTCAAAAAGTCTAGAGCTGATACCGGATAAATTTTGATTAATTTTAGGTTATGAAAAGGTTAAAAATAACTTGTTAATCATAAGAGTTAATTATTGAAAGTTTTTGATTGTTGAAGTAGAGGGTGCATGTCTGTGCGCCTCTGACTTTTCACGGGATCTGGAAAACCTCTCTCTAAATCTCTCTCCTACAAGGATACTGTTGGCGAATTAATAGGGGGTCTAACCTAGGCTGTTGACTCTGTACCTTTTAGCCCACAAGACTTCATGCAGAAATTGTGTTTTTTATTTTGGCGTAAAGATGGCTGTTGCGGGCGCTTTCACACAAGCAAAAACCAGCACAAATAATTTTTCGGTAATTCCCCAAAAAATAGCCAAAATCAACAGCCTAGGTCTAACCCCTTATCCCCAATCCATGTTAATTCAGTGCGTTTCAACGCACTTCAGCTATTAGCCTGCAATTTATTGCGGGGTCGGAAAGCAACGCAAAAGCAAGGTTTTAGGGGTGTGGGGTCTAACCCTTCACGAATTCGCCAACAGTATCCTACAAGGAGAGAGACTTTGAATTTTCCCCCTTCCCGTGTCGGGAAGGGGGCTAGGGGGTTAGGTCTTTCATGGGCTTTTCCACATGACGTGAAAAGTCAGGTGCGCCTCTACTGTCTGTTGCAATATGCGTAGTGGTCAAAGATAGGACTTACGCAAAACTATACGCGGTAAGGACAATTCATGAATTGCCCCTACTATAAAATCAGCGTTTCGGCTATTGTTTGCGTAAGTCCTAAAAGATTTAAAGCTGCGTTAATTGGTCTTGTCCTGGTTGCCGTAACGAGAAGATAAAGGGATGATTTGCTTGCTCCTTCTGCCTCCTTCAATCAACTCCGACGGCTGTTTACGATGTTCTCAGGCACTGGTTTCTGATACTTCCCCGGATACTTGCGCTGAAAATATTCCTCCATAATTTGTAAAATCATGGGCGCAGCAATGCTACCACCGCCACCACCGGAATGTTCCGCAAATGCCACAATCAGAACTTCTGGCTGTTCAGCCGGTGCATAGGCTCCAAACCAAGCATGATTTTGCTTAACACGACCCCTCCAGGCTTCGGCGGTACCACTCTTACCCGCGACTGGGGGAATTGTTGGCTGCTTCAAAACTTTACCCGTACCTTCGGATACTACTTTCCGTAGTCCCTGACGGATAACACTTATGGTTGTAGGCTTCATATTTAAAGATTCTCGCCAGCTTTTTGCTTCTTCGTTGTCTTTAAGCAAATGTGGCTGGACTCGGTAGCCACCATTAGCAGGTACGGCAAACATGATGGCGACTTGCAGAGGTGTAGTTAGTAAAGCACCTTGACCAATTGACATATTAATGCTGTCGCCTACAGTCCAAGGTATCTTCCAAGCTTTCTGCTTCCATTTCTCATCTGGTACTAAACCTTCTGCTTCTTCGTTGGCAAACTCAAAGCCAGTTGTTTTACCAAATCCATACTTGCGAGTCCATTCAATTAAAGTTGGGCCGCCAACTCCCCGACCAATTTGATAAAAGAAGGTATCACTACTCCACTGTAATGCTCCGACAAAACCCAATGGCCCGAATCCGGCATGATTCCATTCACCAAATCGGGTGCCACCAAAAGTTAAGGAGCCGTAGGTTTGTAGGACTGTGTTAGGAGAAAATTTACCTGATTCTAGCCCGGCTGTGGTGGTGACAATTTTAAAGGTGCTAGCGGGTGGAAAGGCACTAAGGGCGCGATTCACCAAAGGATGGTCGGCACCTTGGACAAATTCCCAATCTTTTTGGGTGAGTTTCTGCTTCGAGAAAATATTTGGGTCAAAGGTGGGATGAGATACCATTGCTAAAACCGCACCGTTCTTGGGGTCAAGGGCCACGATCGCACCGTCGCGATCGCCCAAAGCTTTTTCTGCTGTCTTTTGCATATCTAAATCTATAGTCAAGTGCAAATCATTACCAGATTTTGCCTGTTTTTCCCCCAAAACCCGGAGCGGCCGACCTGCACCATCCACTTCTACCTGCTGACCACCCCATTCGCCCCGCAGACTTTTCTCATAAGCTTTTTCAGCTCCCATTTGACCAATCACATCACCCAATCTGTAGCCTTCCTGCTTCTTTTGTTTTAACTGCTCGGCGGTAAGTTCTCGCGTATAGCCTAATACATGTGCTAATTGCTTGCCGTGGGGGTAGTAGCGAACCGCTTCTGTAGAAATTTCCACGTCTTGAAGTTCGGCTTGATACTCCTTCAATGCTGTGATTTGCGCTTCGTTCAAGTCACGAGCGACCCGAATCAGTGAAGAAGAGTTAGCACCTGCTTCTTCTAATTTCTTTTCCATCTCTTCTTGAGAAACGTCGAGAATTTGAGATAGACGTGATCCCACAACCGACCATGCTGGCTTGGTATGTGCCATCGGCCACAAATATACAGAGCGAGGATAGCGAGTACTGGCTAAAAGTTTGCCATTGCGGTCAAAGATATTGCCTCGTTCTGGTTGTTTGGGGATCATCCGAATTCGATTGGACTCGGCTCGTTTTCGGTGGCTTGCTCCTTCAGTAATTTGCAAATATGCCAAACGAACACTGATCCCAGTGATCATCAGTAGAGTAAATATAATTAAAAATATCGGCTGTAAACCACGTCCAACGGTACGTGTATCTTTTTTGCCGCCAATTGATGGGAATAAAGACATAAATAATTCAAAATTCAAAATGAATAAACACAATCTTAGCCAGCCTTTTAGCAATTGCTAATATGCAATTTTAATACTTATTAGCTTAATCAAAGAACGTCTACGTACAAAAAAAGTGCTTAAATTTGCTTTGTATCAACATTCGGTACTGAGCATAAAAGAATCGGGTGAGTATATTCTTGAACAATTGTTTTTGGCGGATACAATAAACCAAAGTGTCAAATCTAGTCTGCCCAAAAGACTACACTAATTGACAAAATCTCATAAAATCACGGCATTCTACTGAGGATTATGGCTCAAATTGTCATGCAGAATCAGAGGGGGATAACAAGTTTTCAGCCACTTGATGTTGAACTGCGTAATGTCTTCAAGTTTTTTAACCAAGAACCAGCAGTACATGGAATCGACTTGGATGTTAGACAAGGAGAATTTTTTAGTATTTTAGGCCCCTCCGGTTGTGGTAAAACAACAACACTGCGCTTAATTGCTGGGTTTGAAATCGCTGACGCTGGCAAGGTATTAATTCAGGGTCAGTCTATGACTAATGTGCCGCCTTACCGCCGACCCGTCAATACTGTATTTCAAAGTTACGCTTTATTTAACCACCTGAATGTCTGGGATAACATCGCCTTTGGACTGCGGCTAAAAAAATTACGCAAATCGGAAATTGAAAGTAGAGTCCAAGAAGCTTTAAAGCTGGTGAAAATGGAAAGTTTGCGATCGCGTTTTCCCAATCAGCTTTCTGGTGGTCAACAGCAGCGGGTCGCTTTAGCCAGGGCCCTAGTCAACCGTCCCACCGTCGTATTACTGGATGAACCTTTAGGGGCGTTAGATTTAAAACTGCGTAAGGAAATGCAGGTTGAGTTATCAAATTTACACAAAGAATTGGGATTAACCTTTGTGATGGTGACACACGACCAGGAAGAAGCATTGTCTTTGAGCGATCGCATTGCCGTGATGAATCAAGGCAAAATTGAACAAATTGGCACTCCCAGCCAAATTTACGAACGTCCCCAGACATCCTTTGTAGCTGATTTTATTGGTGATACTAATTTATTCAGCGGTGAAATCGTCGGCGTAGACTCCTCTAATGTGCAAATTTCGACGAAAACAGGACTCTCAATTCTCATTAGCCGCGCTGAAGATACACCATCTGAATTATCACAAGCTGTGGTGGTAAGTGTGCGCCCAGAAAAAATACAACTTTCGCTTTATCCACCCAATTTGCCAGCTAACTGCTTTGAAGGAAGACTTGTCAATGTTATGTATTTGGGCACACATGTTAATTATGTTGTGGAATTAACCAATGGTATTAGGATAAATGTGTTGCAACCTAATACTTTTGGCGCTTTACCTGACCGCGACACACCTATTTATACCTGGTGGGCTGAAACTGATTGTTTAGCTATTAGTCAATAGTCAAACAATATATTAATTAGTGATCATGTTTCTCCCAAATGGCATCTCGACCCGGTTTGATACATCGAATCACTCCAGAATCTCACATTTCTGCCAAAGCTCGGTTGATAGTAGGGCGGCTAACTCCGGGACAAGCAAGCTCAACATCTGCATATTGAAACTGATTCGGCAATCGTGCTACTACATCAAATACGATATCGCGCTTTGAGCCTCGGCTTAAAGTCAGCGTACCAACACGCTGCTCAAATTCTCGATAAGCTGAGAGTACAACGCCAAGAAAATATTCCCACCAAGGAATCAGAGTATGTTCTCCCTCGTACCACAACGAAGAAGATTGTTTTAAGCTGTTATAATAACTTTCCTTGGTTCACTCAACAATTTTCTCAAGACTGATATAGCGACCAACTTCATATAAGATTAAGTACTAAAGTCACCTATAGTCCAAGGTTCATGCATGTAAGGTCTCGCTTGTTTTACAATTAGATAGTTAGTTATCCAATCAAGTCAAGCTTTCCAAGCAAGGTGATCGCTTCACTAGCTGAAGAATTTCTCAACCACTGCACCTTGCTACAGCTCATCCAAATCAATGATATTGCGAAGGCGGTGATCGCTCTTACCAAGAGTATCCATCATCCAAACGGGTGGTTTTTTGTGGGGGCAAGATTGTGAGTTTATGAATAACTTTTCACGAAGCTAGGCTTAGATACCATAAAATTATTGAACAGGATTCATTATTTCTCGTCCTGAAGTTGTAGTTAATTATAAATGTGAGGTTATGCCAAATTTAGGTAATCTATGACACGCCGCCAGTATCCTAACCCACCAATAGAAGAAGCGGTCTGTGAGTTTCGCTTTGCCCCAGGCCCAGCGTGGAATCTTACAATACCTGGCTTATTCTATGAAAAAATAAAAGATTTTTATACAGGCGAACCACAACAACAGACTTTAATAGCGACTGAATTCCAAGTCAGCTCCCAGCCTACAAACCCTGAGCTTACGGTAAGACAGGGCTGGACTAAGCTTCTATTCCCCTCTGCGGATGCTAAAAAATTAGTGGGTGTGGGCCCTGACGTTGTGAGTGTTCATGTCTTACGTCCTTATGAGGGGTGGGATGAGTTTAGACAAAGAATTGATCAAGCATTTGATGTCTACCTAGATGTGGCTAAACCTGTTGGCGTAATGCGTATTGCTCTTCGCTATATAAATAGAATAGCTATTCCATCTAACCAGGAAATTGAACTTAGCGATTATTTCACGATATATCCTCAACTTCCAAAGGATGGTGTTCCAAGCACGATGTCAGCATTCTTGACTCGAACCGAGTTAATTTATAAAGATATACCAATCAGGCTAGTATTAAATTTATCCGATGCTGTATCACCTCCTGGACAAGCTGCAATTGTCCTTGATTTAGAAATTTCTCAAGAATGGGTAGAGAAACCTCTACCTCTACAAGAGGCACTTTCCACCTTGTATGAATTAAGGCAAAGAGAAGGACAAGCCTTTGAAAATTTAATTACTGAGCGCACAAGGGAGTTGTTCTATGTCAAGTAAAGTTTATTATGCAAATGACGAGCATTATCATTTAGAAACAACAGCGCTATCTCGCATACCCAGCAAATCAAGCCAACTTCGGTTTTCGCAAACAGTAGAAGGCTTACAAAGTGGATCGGTTGGGCAAAACATTAATCTTGTTGATCTTGAGAGAGTCAGAATATCAACTGTGGCAAGTTTGCAGCAATATGAACCTAAGATAGCTGTCTCCTCACGTCAAAGTGCCAAAGCTAGCTTTGAGCATGATAATTTCCTGCAACTTTCAAGCTGGAGCTATTCATCAATTCACAAAACTTACAGAAGAATTGCTGAGTTAGGAGCGGACAATGAAACTTATAAATACACCATAGAATGGTTAGATATACTACGTACCGTTGTTGCTGCTAACCAAATGTGGTGGGGTGAACCACTGGTAAATCTGAGCTTTGACTCAGAAATAGTTTTTGAGTGGTGGCACGGAACCCAAAAGTTAACTGTTTATATTCTGGGAAATACCGCAGAATACATCAAAGTTTGGGGCCCTGACATTGACAATCAAATGGAAGACGGCACGTCTTCATCACCTGCTGAACTTACGGATCTCTGGAAATGGCTAGTTTCATAGAGGTTTGCAGTGAGCGATGTGGTTACAGATGATGAGCTATTGTATCGGTGCATTTTTTGTGGATTAGACAAATATTACCGCATTGGGGAATCTGGATTAGAACTTAGCTCACAAGCGTTTACAGATAGAAATCAAGCTCCTTCTGTTGACAGAGCAAAGCTTTGTGGTTATGACCCACAATACACACAGAAAAACCCAGATGGTGGTGTAGTGAGTTTAATTGCTGGCGAAGTTCGGATGATAAATGTTTCTCAAAACGATCAAAAAGGCAAGCCAGTTTTTGATTACAAAATTGATGTCTGTCCAAGACCAACAGATGACAATCCATCTCACGCACAAATTGAGCCATCTCCTAGTTACACTAACAAAGGAACTTTTAGGAAAGTTGCAGAAAAGCTGGCACGGCTTGCAACAGAGAGAATCAAGAAAGAAGATTGGGAGATTAAACCACAGGATTTACAAACCTAGTCGATTGCAATATCCTTATCATCTCTCCAAATTCACTTAAAACACCACTCGACACAGTGGTGTTTTTGTTTGAGCTTGCGATCGCCTCTACCCAAGAAGATTCGTAAAGCGATATTTCATGATTGAATGCTTCAGTACACATGATCACCTCCTATTTACAATACTGAGTGCTGAGTGCTGAGTGCTGAGTGCTGAGTAAATTAAGAAGTACTCAGTAGTTATGTAGTTGGGTTTTAGCCTCGCCCCTTGTGGGCGGTCTTTCTTTTAACTCAGCACTCATAACTCAGCACTCGTAACTCAGCACTCTTCATTGCCGCACTGGAATTGTAATCACAAACTCTGTACCTTCTCCTGGGTAGGAGTTGCAGTGTATCAAACCCCCGTGTTTTTCTACGACAATTTGACGAGCGATCGCCAACCCCAACCCCGTGCCTTTTCCTACAGATTTCGTGGTGAATAAATGGTCAAATATCTTTTGCTTAACTTCTTCACTCATTCCCTTAGCATTATCAGCAATCGTTATTTGAACCTGATTATCTTTCAATGAGGTTTGAATTGTAATCTTGTGAGGATTTTCTTGAATATCTAAAAAGCTCCGCCCAGAATTCGACTCATCTAAGGCATCAATGGCATTGGCAAGGATGTTCATAAAGACCTGATTTAATTGTCCAGGAAAACATTCAACTTGCGGTAACTTGCCATACTCAGTTATTACTTCAATGGCTGGGCGTTGTTCGTTAGCTTTGAGGCGATGTTTGAGAATTAAAATCGTACTGTCAATACCTTCGTGGATGTTAAATGGCACTTTGTAATCTTTATCTGCACGGGAGAAAGTTCTTAAACTAGTGCTGATGTTTTTCAGGCGATCGCACGCCATCACCATTGCATCAATTGCCTTTGGTAAATCTTCTAAGGTATAATCTAAGTCGATTTCTTCAGCATGGTAAATAATTTCATCACCCGGATTAGGTAAACTTTCTTGATAAAGTTTCAAGTGTTTAACAACATCAGCAATAGTGGGTTTAGCTTGTTTGAGACTCACAGCAATAAAGCCCAAAGGATTATTCATTTCATGGGCTACCCCAGCAACTAAATTACCCAGCGCTGACATTTTCTCGCTCTGAACAATTTGTAATTGGGCTTGTTGTAAATCTTCTAAGGCTGTTCCGAGTGCTTGAGATTTTTCTGTGATCACTGACTCAGCTTGTTTGCGATCGCTAATATTAATAGTTGTCCCAACTATGCGATAAACTTTGCCCGTCTCATCTTTTAATGGGCTTAGTGTAGTTAACCACCAAGCTTTCTGGTCATTCAAGGTTAGACATTCTTCATAGGTGATAGGTATTTTGGTTTGGAAACAACGCAGATGATTTTGATATACTACTGCACCTTCATTACCATGTAATTCTTGCGGAGTTTTACCCAGGACTTCCGAAGCAGATATACCAATCGCTAGTTCGCACAATTTACTCCATCCTGTGTACTCAAACTTACCGTTATCCCGGATATCAAGCACAAAAATCAGACAGCCAATACCTTCGTAAATACTACTGAGAAACTTTTCTCGCTCGTGGAGATGATTATATAATTGGGCATTTTCCAAAGAAATTGCCGCTTGAGTGCAGAGGAAGTTTACAACAGAAAGGCGATCGCTAGTAAATACCCCTTGAGTCAGTTGATTTTCTAAGTAAAGAATCCCTACCAAACGCCCTTGATTAATAATCGGAGTAGATAATACACTCTGGGGTTGAATTAGGTGCATATATTCCCCAATTAAGCCAATAATATCTGTTTTGCAATTGTCTATAACGACTGTTTGCTTGGTATTTTTGACATAATTGATAATATTTACAGGAATATCTTGACAAGTATCTAGTGATTGTGGTTCAAGAATGGTTTGTATTTCTTGATGATTGATCGAGGTAATTGCCCTAACTTGCCAAGTATCATTTTGGGGAAGAATGAGTGCAACTTTTTTCGCGCCGGAGTTTTCGAGGATAATACGGGTGAGGCTGGTAATGAGTTGATCTAATTCCAGAGAACTGGAAATAGCTTGAGCGGCTTTGAGGACAGAGGTAAAATCTAGTGTATCGGAAATACTGCTGCTGTCAGTACTAGAAGTGCGAGTAGATGAGGAAGTTCCACGAAAGTTAACAGTTTCTAAGGGGTTGAGGTTGATTCGTTGGTGTTGCAGAATGGATTGGAGTAGTTGAGGATAGTGTTTTTCTAGGTTTTCTATTTTGGCTTTTGCGCCCCAACGAGCGTAGCAGTAGTATGCTTGGTGCATATATGCTTGGGCAAGTTTTTCTTTACCCCAATCAAGGTAGAATTTGGTTGCTAATTCATTGCTAAGTGCTTCTTCATTTACGTATTCGTTTTTTTTGGCGAGGGAGATGGCGCGATCGTAATGTTCAAGTGCTTCTGCTTTATTGCCCAACACTCGTTGTTTTTCAGCTTCAACTAAATGCCATTTATGCAGATGATTCATGGGAGCATTTTGCGCCGATTGGTGCAGAGTGCTTTGATGGATTTCTACCTGGGCGAGAATTTCGGCTTGTTCAATTTTTGATTGGGTGGAAAATAGTGCCAGGTGCGTCAGGGCTGCATAGAAATGGAAAATCGGCACAAAAATTAATCCTGAGACTGCGAGCAAATACTGCTGGCATTGTTCAATGTAAGCGATCGCAGCTTTGTAATTACCAAAAGAATAGGCAAGCAACAGTTTGTAGATATGGAGTTCGGCCATCACCGTGAGTTCATTAGCCTGGCGATGTTTGGCAATCATCACCGTTTCATCGTAGATAGTGCCGCTCAAGCAATCCGGTTGAATCTGGCTTTCCCTAAAGTTCTGTGCCGCTTGCCGCATTATACTTACATAGGTCTGGGCAGAATGTTGCTTCGCCTGAGTCAAGGCGGCGTTATAACTTGCTATATCTGACTCCAAATTGTTTAATTCAGAGCCACTCCAAAAGACCGCATAACTGTAACAACATAAGTTATAACCAGCGTGTAAAAAGTCGCCAGTTTCCATACCAGATGTAAAACCAGCTTTCACTGTCGGTATTGTTGCCGAGAGAGCTTTTTGGTGATGCTGAATAAAGCCGCCAAACAACATTGAAATTGTGGATTTGAATTCTGGCACATTGAACCTCTCCAGCAATGAGAGCGCCAATTGCCCAAAGCCATAGCCTGTTTCGACCTCTCCCAAAAAGGCACACAGCACCATTCCGTGAAGCCCATACCCCACTGTCGAGGCGGGTGTATTCCCAAACTGAAGCGATAGACTCACCATTTTGGAACTAATTAGGGGCAATAAACCCGGCATTCCCTGAAAAACGGGTGCAAACAACATTCCTAATAGCTTCATGGCTGGTTGTGCTTGGGGATCAGTCATCACTGGGAGATCAGCTAGTTCCTCAATTCGTTTGCCTTCGAGTTGACTGGCAAGGACTTGTAGAGATTTAGCAATCTCAGCATTGTTTGGCTCAATAGGTAGCTCAACCCCCAATTGTTTTAAGGCATCTCTGCCCACTGCGATCGCTTCTAATAGTCTGCTCTGCGCTGTCTGGGCAGCAATTTGAATTTCGTAAATTTTAACTTTGTCTAAAATCGTCTGGGCTGATTGCAACACTTGTACTGCTATCTGTTCCATACCATCAAAGTCAGCATTTAAGTAGGCGGCTTCGGTGGCGGCAATGTAGAGACTCAGGGTCAATTTATATTGATCTTGCCAACAGTTGACTGTGAGTAGCTCAATCCCAGTCTGTAAATAGACTCTGGCCGCAGTGTATGCAGTAGAACTTTTAGCTTTACCTGCTGCTGCCAAGTTCAATTGAGCCAAGGCTTCTCGCTCGTTTGATTGGGTCATTAACTCTTGTCCTAAATTCAAATGCCCAACAATATCAAACAGTTTTTCCTCTTGTTCTATTTGAGAGGAATTTTCTAGAAGTAATTGGCCAATTTTGAGATGAGTTGCTTGTTTTTGGTTATCAGGAATTAGAGAATAAGCAGCTTGTTGCACTCTATCATGTAAAAATCTATAAGAAACTGTCCTTGGTTCGCTATTTTCTAATAATAAATGACCATCAATTAATGATGAATCTTGATAAAATTTATAAACATCACTAATTGCTAAAATCAACCCTTCTTGTAAAGCTTTCCATAAACTAGCAGCCGTTTCAATTTCTGATGATTCCGAAACAATTGCCAAAGTTGTTAAATCAAATTGATTGCCAATACAAGCCGCTAGTTGCAACACAGTTTGAGTTGATTGATGCAGTCTTTTTAATTGAAATACCATGAACTTAACAACATCATCTGTAACCGCTTGCTGATTTATTTGAGTAATATCACATTGCCAAAACCCTGACTCAAAGTTAAATTCGATTAAGCCATCTTGATGTAATGCTTTGAGAAACTGGATAGCGAAAAACGGATTACCTTGAGTTTTCTGAGATACTAGTAGAGAAAGAGGTAGTGCCAAATTTTCTGTACATTTAAGTGTATCAGCAACTAATTGATTCACTTGCCCTTGACTAAGAGGTGCTAAAGTAATCGTGTTAATTGTTGCGTCTGTTTTTTCAATATCATTCAAAGTCAACATTAACGGATGTGCTGGGTTGACTTCGTTATCACGATAGGCACCAATTAAGAAAAAATATTTTGTATCAGCCATTAATAATTGCATTAACATCAGTGATGCCGAATCAGCCCATTGCAAATCATCTAAAAACATCACTAATGGATGTGCATCACTGGTAAAGACTTGGGTAAATTTCTGGAATAGTAAATTAAATCTATTTTGTGCCGCTGTTCCTGATAATTCTGGCGCTGGTGGTTGTTTACCAATAATTCTTTCTAATTCGGGGATGACTTCAATAATTACTTGTCCGTTATCACCTACAGCCGCTAAAATCTTGGTTTTAAATTGCTGGATTTGAGCATCGCTTTCTGCTAATAATTGCCCCATTAAATCTCGGAAGGCTTGGACAAATGCCGAAAAGGGAATATTTCGTTGAAATTGGTCATATTTCCCTTTGATAAAATAACCACGTTGTTTGACGATTGGTTTATGAACTTCGTTGACTACAACGGTTTTACCAATACCGGAAAAACCAGCTACCAGCATCATTTCTGTTGCACCAAGACTAACTCTTTCAAATGCTTGGAGTATGGTTGAGACTTCGGTTTCTCTTCCATAAAGTTTATCAGGAATAATAAAGCGATCGCACACATCCTGTTGAGCAATTGGGAAACGCTTAATTTCACCAGTTTCTTGGAGTTGAGATAAACAATTTTCTAAATCAAATTTTAGTCCTAATGCACTCTGATAACGGTCTTCAGCATTTTTTGCCATCAATTTCATCACGATATCACAGAGAACTTTAGGAATCTCTTCCCTATCCCCTAACATTGGTGGAAGTTTTGCTAAATGACAATGTACCAACTCCATCGGATCATTTGATTGAAAGGGTAAAACTCCAGTGAGTAATTCGTAAAAAGTTACACCTAAAGAATATAAGTCAGTACGATAATCAATCCCCCGATTCATTCTTCCTGTTTGTTCTGGAGAAATATAACTAAGTGTTCCTTCCAACACATTGAGATTCATCAGAGTTTGAGTTTCCCGTGGTAGTAAAGATGCAATACTAAAGTCAATTAATTTGACTTGTTTGGTTTCTGGATTAATCAGAATATTGGCGGGTTTGATATCTTTATGAATAATGCGATCGCGGTAGAGTATATCTAAGGTGTTGCACAGTGCGATCGCTATCTGTAAAAACTCCATCAAAGATTCTAGCCTTCCCCTTACTCCCCAATCCTTGAGAGAAATCCCCCCAAAGTCTTCCATTACTAACGCATAGCCATTTTGATAGGGTTCCAGGCTATAGGTTTGGATGATTAGAGGTGAGTTAAGATTTTTGGCAATGGTGTACTGATTGCGAAACGACAAGAGTTCACCCAAACTCGGATAAGGATTTTTTAGTAGTTTAATTACTATAGGTAAAGAGTCCGTCTCTCGACACCCTCGATAAACCAGAGTTCTAGAACCATTGTAGAGTTCTTCGCTAATTTTATATCCGGGAATATTAACAAGAGTGCTAACCATACTATGAAATCCTAATCATTTACAGATATAGTGTTCCCAGATAGATAGTGAAGTTGTTTATAAACAAGAGCAAAATTTTACGCCGGAATTTCCATAAAAAATCCCGTATCATCACTTATAATCGAGTTAAAACTCAATTTGTTACTGTGGGTTTATTCGATAATCTGACGAGCGATCGCTAATCTCAAACCTGTACTTTTACTGACAAATTTTGTAGTAAATAATATTCACCTAATTTTAAATTTTTAATCCACAATTCAAAATCGTTATCCGGGAATATTGACACGAGTGCTAACCATACTGTTAAATCCTAAAAATTTACAGATATAGTGTTCCCTGATATATAGCAATCCTAAATGAGTTGTGAAAATGCGCGATGTCCAGATCCCCGACTTC
>NZ_JBDNJQ010000133.1:0-24333 GCF_051172895.1 Nostoc sp. CALU 1950
AAATAAATAATTGATGGATAAATTCCCTGTAGAGACGGCGATTTATCGCGTCTCTTGCCTTAATCAAACCGTATTGATTTATAACACTAATAACTCAGACATAATTAAGAGATTTATGTCGGAATTTATGGAAAATCCCAGTATTTTTATTCTCGGATTTAAACCAGGTTTTGCAATGTGATATTTCAACTGAGAAATATTGAGATTTTACTTAGTTTGAAAGATATTTTGTACCATTTTTTTGTCGGTATTTGCTGCTGCACTATCCAACTCTGCAATCTCACTGGCGTCTAATTGCCAACCCAACGCACCAAGATTCTCCCTCGCTTGTTCAACGCTCTTGGCTCCAGGAATGGGAATGGTTCCTTTAGAGATGCACCAATTAATTGCTACCTGTGACATGGTTGTGTTTCTAGACTGTGCCACCTCTCGCAAACATCCCAACAGCGATCGCATTCCTGGTAATATCTGCCTAAATAGCAGACCTCGGATGCCTTTGGGCAATGGGCCTTGCTCAGAGTATTTTCCTGTCAGTATTCCCAAAGCTAGAGGGCTGTAGGCGATCAATTTAATTCCGAACTCATCACAAAGGTCTTTGAGCTTGAGTTGAGTGACAGGATATGTAGACAACAGAGAGTATTGAACTTGCAGAGTTGCAATCGGAACGCCTCGATCAGCAAACTTTTTCTGCACTTTCTTAAGCCGTTTCGGCCCATAATTGGATAGTCCCACTCCCTTGACCAATCCTTGCTCATATACATCGGCAAGACCATCTAACAGCCCTTCCTCTTGCCAAGGGGCATAATTCGCTGTAGACCAGTGCATCTGTACCAAATCGACATTTCTTCCTAGGCGTTGAGCAGATGACTGGCAAGCCCTTACCATTGATTGGCGTGTCCATCTCCACGGGTAAGCAGCAAGCTTAGTAGCAATACAAATATTTTCTTTGTTTGAACCTACATATTCACGGTTGAATCGTCCCAGGAGTAACTCACTGCGACCATTCAATCTCCCAGTTCCATAGGAATCACCTGTATCAAATAAAGTTACACCGTTGCTTACACAAAGGTTAAAGACGGCTTGCAACTGGTCATCCATACTTTCGTCATATCCCCAAAGCAGTTGATTGCCCCAGGCCCAAGTCCCGCAGCCCATACTTGGGAGGAAGAGTTTTTGGAGAGTCTGCATCTTTGCTCTGTGTAGATTGCCTTATTAATTATCAGGCATTAACGCGCGGGTAGTTTGAAAAGGGCGACTAGAAGTCGCGGCTACACAGACAAAACCCGCCTGCGCGGGTTAAAAACCTTCATTTCTCGTTAGTCCACGCAGGTGGACTTCTCTGCGAGACGCTGTTCGCGTTCGTTTGTGTAGTAGCGAATTATATTTGCCCAATACTTTTCAAACTCCAAGAACAACGTTGGTGATTAAAACAGACATTTACTATATGTACAAATTTAATTGACTTAAATTAATGAAGGATTCGCGGATTTGAGAATTTGGAAAGGGTGTAGCTTCAAACTGTACCACTCCAATTGCTTCAACCATTTGATTATTGTATTTTTCTACTTCATCTGGCGATCGCAACGATTGTTTATTCCAAGATGCGAAAATGCTTACTTTGGTGTCATCCTCAAGCACAATTTGCGATTTTGTATAAAGTCCTTGAAAACCTGGAATTCCAGTAGATTGCGGGTCAGGTTTCCAGGTTTTTGATGTGTAACGTCCAATAAGTTTGACCTGTTGATGATTGAGACGAAGTAAATCAGCACGTTTTTTGACTATTTCCAATTTGTTTGTAGGAGCTTGTGGATTATTGACAGCAGTTTGAAAGTAACTGAGGTACAAAATGCAGGACTCACGCATCAGATATAAAGCACTGCGACTGACTCCAGGTTATTGTACTTACCAATAACGAGTGACTGCATAATTATCTAGCACTGCATCCACGCTAATGATCGGAATCTTTTCTGTGAGTGCTTGGGCAACCAAAAGCCGATCAAAGGGATCTTTATGATGGAATGGCAGAGCCACGATCACGGCTGCATGAGCAACTTTAATTGGTAATATTTCAAATTCGTTAACTTGGATTTGATGCTCCATCCACGTTTCAAAATTTCCAGGAATTTGATACTTACCAATACTAACTTTGATAGCAATTTCCCAATAGGAAGCAGGACTGAGCAAGATATCATTGAGGGGATCGACAATCAAATCACAGGCGACTTGACTAAGGGCGCGATCGTTGAGTACAAACCAAAGGAATGCCTGAGTATCGAGCAAAAACTTCATGGCATGTAGTCGTGAAAGTCTTCCAAGTGGGTTTCGTCTTCAGACAGGATGGTTAGGGTTCCGATCGCACTACCGGGCTGGCGAGGCTTGCGGGGTGGTTGGAGTTCGCCAATCAGTCTGGCGACAGTGCGATCGCCGGAAAAAATCTGTACTTCTTCACCGGGTTGCAGACTTGCAATCAGTTCGGGTAAATGAAGTTGAGCTTCTGTTAATGGAATCCGTATCATTGTTTTGTGCTTCTATGCGTTAGCCTTTCGCGGAGCGTCTCGGAGAAAAGGCAATGGCTCCGCCATCGCTCTTGCTTAATTTTACAGATATCTATAAGATTTTTTGATCGTCTGTTGTAAGGTTATTTGGGTTTTGGATGCGATCGCAATTTACCTGTAAAGCAGTTACGATCAGATAGTTGAGCCTATAATTAGAATTCTTAGGGAGACTCCAAAGCATGAGTGAAACTGCCGAAAAACTTAAACTCGAACTTTCTCAGCTTTCTACAGAAGAACGTGCTGAAATTGCCTACTTTTTAATTCATTCTTTAGATGAGGGTATAGATGATAATCTAGAAACTGCTTGGGATACGGAATTAACTCAACGGTTGGAGGATATTAGTAGCAAAACAGCTATTGGAGAACCATCATCTCAAGTTTTTTCTGAGTTACGAGAAAAGTATTCGTGAAGTTTATTGTTATCCACACCGAGAGCTAGTAAGGAGCTTGACACTGCAATAGCTTACTATGAAGCTCAAAAAGTAGGCTTGGGACTAGATTTACTGTCTGAATTGGAAAAAGTTATTCTTAAAATTCAGCAAAACCCCAATTTAGGAACCCCACACAAGATTGAAGGAATACGTCGTTATACTATTCAACGTTTTCCCTATCTGATTTTTTATACGGTGCTTGAAGAAGTGATTTGGGTTATTGCGATAGCGCATGGTAAGCGCAAACCGAACTACTGGAAAGAAAGAAATATTGAAATTTAATAAAAAAAGACTCAAAGAAATGACAGATCCAGTTATTGAATGTGTTTTATTGAACTGAGTTTAGCCTTACCATCGCTGAGTGCATAGCAGTCAACCGCCGAACAATCTGGTCAATCTCTAAATCTAATATGCTGTAATCAATGACTGCCTGACGGATAGGTGTATGTCCTTGATTGACATCTAGCTCTTGTATCCGGGCTGTACGCAGTGCTTGCAGGTGCGGTTGAATTTTTCGCAGCGTTGCTTCTAAGTCAGGTAAAGGCGGTGGGGTAATTTCCTGCTGTATTGAATCAGCTAACTGCTCTAACAGTAGCGAAATTTGGCGGACAAAGGTTTCTAATTCTGGGAGTGGTACAGTTCCTCGAAAATGTTCGAGATGTACTGCCAAAACTGTCACGGCGCTAGTAAAACGTCCTATGTACACCAGCAGCGTCATTACTGGTTCTACTAATTCTTTGTGCATTTGGGGTTCGCGTAGCAATCCTTGGAAGGAGGCTTGAGCATTGCCGATTGCTAGTCCAGTTTGTCGCCGTTGACTGATAATTGTAGAGTCAGGCTCTTTTGTCCCCTGATAAACAGCCATCACATCCCGAAAGTAGTTGTGACATTCTCGCAGTGCAGTGGCGAGTTGACTGGGTAAGCGATCGCGTTCCCGATTTGGCAATATAAAATAATGACTCGCAAAAGCTAGTCCCGCCCCAATTAATGTATTCAATATGCGAAAACCAGCAAATTCCCAACCAATGGGATGACCAATATCAATAATTAGTAAGACAAATATTGACAAAAAAACCACCGAATACCCATAGTTGACACTGATCAGGGAAATGCCAAAAAAGACTGTCAGCAAAATGATGATGTCTAATACAGGCTTACTGCTGATAGTTGCAACGATGACAGCGGCTAATACAGCTCCCAAGATTGTCCCGCCAACTCGCTGGAAAAACCGCTGAAAAGTTGCACCCAAGTTCGGTTTGAGGACTAGCATGATTGTCAGTGTCACCCAATACCCCATTGGTAAATTGGTAATGCTGTATAAGATTACGCCTACAGTTAGACTCACAGCTATGCGGAGAGCATGGCGAAAGATTGCTGAGTCTAAGGTGAAGTTTTCTTGGAGTAAACTTAAGAGCGATCGCTGTTCGTCTTCAACTAACAGAAGTCTATCTACATCTCGGCGATTCTTTTTGCTGTGATCTGCCAGAGATTTCGCTGTCTGAGCCGTGTATTGCAATTGCTTGATCAGCTTTTCGATCATCAGCACTAGGTTAGTGAAAGCAACGAGAGTTGTGTAGTCTGTCTCACTCCCAGCAATTGCTTTTCTTTGCAGACTTTCTTGTTCCTTTAGTGCCTCACAGATACGCTTGAGATTTCCCAGATCGATGCTGGCAGATTTGCCAGAGATGACTTTCGCTATGGCTTGGAGAATGACTGATATTTGTTCGAGTGCATCGTCTACTAATTGCTGGACTGCTTGATATTGATGTTGTTGGAAGTGAGTTTCAAGTAATTCGGTTAAGGCGATAACTGAACCAAGTAAGCGATCGCCATCCTGAATTAGCACTAACAATTGCTCATCCATCCAACTCCGCGCTGGCTGTCCAATTCTGACAGTACCTAAAGTAGTCCGTGCTGTCTCTAATGCCTGTCTAATTTCGAGAATCTTTTCAGATGTTGCTACTTTACCTACAAAAGCCTGAATGTAATTAGCGATCGCATTTAAGGAATTAGCCAAAGCTAACCGTAGTGGATCATAAGGTCTAAATGGCCACATTACCAAAGAAAGTAGCATCGCCCATCCACCTGCAATTAGACATAGCAGCGATCGCATGAGTGCAGTTTCCAAGTTTCCTGATTGTGCGATCGTGGTAACAAATGATATCCCTAGCACCAGTCCGACATTTGCACCAGCATTACCGTACAGGGACGCAAAACCGGAAGCAAGTCCCCAGATAAATGTCAGCACCACAGCTAGCGCTGGAACTCTAGCGACTATAGTACCCACAAATACTGAAACAGCCATTCCCAAAGTAGCCGCCGCCATCGCCTTAGCTTTGATCTGGTAAGGGCCACCAACATTCGCAAAGTTGACAAAGTAAGCCATCAAACCGACAAATAATCCGCTTTCCCTTTGGTTGATGAGTTGCCCAATTAGCATGGGAACCCCTAACGCTAAAGCAGCTCGTAAGCCGTTGGATATTGCTGGCTTTCCTGGCTCTGACTGGATCAGAATCTTGAGGAAATTACTTCGATTCAACTGCATTGTTTTTGTTAACAAAACAAAATTTTTATCTGGATTTTCTTCATATTCTGATATATTCAGATTTATTTTAATTCATATTAGATACATGAGAGCTTTTGCAGAAACTTAATCTTAGGATGCACATTTTGCCAATTTAGAATTCATCCTTAATTCTTCGTTATACAGATATAAGGTTTACCGATAACAACAGTATAATTGCTGTGATTAGCGTATAAAAAGCCTTGTCTGAATGCAAAGAGCTTTAGTCAAAAGTGATGGCTCTTCAGTACTTGTTATGCTAAATTCCTGTGATAAAGCCATGAAACCCTTATTTAGCAATGCAATTAACATTGTTTACTAACATTTTAGGATTTTAGCAATGATTTTGGCTTTTAACCTTATCTTTTAAGCAAAATTTTGATGTTTAACTAATAATTTGGCATAACAGGTACTGAAGAACCAAAGTGATATACATCAAGACATATCAATAATCTTATAGGACTCATATTTGATTTCTGAAAAAACTCAGTACAACTAAGAAGCCTTCTTGACTGTTGCCTGTTGCCTGTTGCCTATTGCCTATTGCCTGCCTACGCAAATTAGTTCAGAAATCAAAGCGGATTCCTATAGTTGTTTATTGCTAACATTTAAAAAATATTAACAACAAAACAAAAAAGTTAAAATAATGTCAACGAATTTGATAGAAAAAAATACCAAATCTGTCCGAAAGTAGGGATAATTTTGAGAAGACAAAAACAATAAAAACCATTTAATTGGATAGGGTTTGATGTCGATAAACTGTTCCAACTTCAGGGGAGGATTCATAAATGAATCCTCCGGTGGCATAAACCTGAAGAGAAATCGATTGTGAGCAGATAAATCAGTGAAATAGACAAAAAGTTAAGCGCGAGGACATAGAATTAGTATGGCTAACAACAGTGCAATCACCCCAGCACGACGCTTGAGTGAAAAGTTACCTTCACCGCTCAAGCGTTTGGCAGATTTGGCTTATAACTACTGGTGGAGTTGGAGTGGCGATCGCATCTCTTTATTCCAAACAATTGATTCCCAGGAATGGGAACGTTGTGGACATAACGCAGTGGCAATTTTAGAGTCTGCAAGTTACGAGCGTCTGACCCAATTAGCAGAAGACCCGTTTTACTTAAAGCAGATATCCGCCCTAGCACGTGAGTTTGACCAATACATCAACCAGCAAGATACTTGGGTCAGTCGAGTTGCACCGCAAGTATCTGCATCTCGCCCTATTGCCTACTTTTGCGCCGAATTTGGCATCCATGAGTCCCTACCCGTCTACTCTGGCGGCTTGGGAATTCTCGCCGGGGATCACCTGAAATCATCATCAGATTTAGGTGTGCCGTTGGTTGGTGTTGGCTTGTTGTATCGCCAAGGTTATTTTCGGCAACGCTTGAACCGCCACGGTTGGCAAGAAGATTATTATATTGATAACCCCTTCCAGCAGATGCCCCTGGAGTTAATTAAAAATGACCAAAGGGAACCGATTACTATCCAGCTACAAGTTCGCCAGCGATTTGTGAAAGTGCAAATCTGGCGAGTGCAAGTTGGGCGAGTCACATTATATTTATTAGATAGCGATCGCAACGATAACGATCCCATTGACCGCTGGCTAACGGGACACCTATATGGTGGTAACTTGGAAACCCGCATCGCCCAAGAAGTCGTTTTGGGAATTGGTGGTGTTCGCGCCCTACACGCTTTAGGAATTGAACCTTCTGTCTATCACCTCAACGAAGGACATGCTGCATTTTGCACCTTAGAAATTGCCCGCTTAGAAATTGAACGGACTGGTAAATCCTTCTACGACATCGAAGCCAAGGTGCGGAACAGTTGTGTATTCACCACCCATACCCCCGTTCCTGCCGGTCATGATGTCTTCTCCCCCGATTTAATAGATTCCTTCTTTGCCAGCTATTGGCCGCAATTGCGACTTTCTCGTGAGCAATTTTTAGCATTGGGTGCAAGGCGATTGGGCGATCCTTGGGAACCCTTTGGGATGACCGTTTTAGCATTACGGATGTCTCGTGCTTGCAATGGCGTGAGTGAATTGCACGGTCAAGTTTCCCGTAAAATGTGGACAGTTCTCTATCCGCAGCGATCGGAAGACAAAGTACCAATTGGTTACATTACCAATGGCGTTCATGCACCCACTTGGACTGCACCCCTGTTAGGTGATTTATATAACGAGTATCTGGGAGAAGACTGGAAAAATCGCACCGTTGATCCCAAGATGTGGGCTAAAGTTGATGACATTCCCGACGAGGAACTGTGGTCACGACATCTTATTCTCAAAGAAAGATTGATTGCGTTTACCCGTTATAAGGTGAAGAAAGCACGGGAGTTGCGTGGCGAAAATTATGAACTCATTCAAGCAACAGAAAGCTTACTCAATCCCAACGTTTTGACTATTGGATTTGCCAGACGCTTCAGCCCTTACAAACGCGGGGATTTGATTTTGCGGGATGCCCAACGCGCACTGAAGATTTTTGGCAATCCTCAACGCCCAGTACAAATAATCTTTGCAGGTAAAGCCCACCCAGCCGATGAAGAAGGTAAGCGGATTATCCAACGCTTGATGGAGTGGTGTCACAATTCTGGGATTATTAACCGAGTCGCCTTTATTGAAGATTACGACATTTACACTGGTCAAAAATTGGTGCAAGGTGTGGATGTTTGGTTAAATAATCCCCGTCGTCCTTTGGAAGCGTCTGGTACAAGTGGGCAAAAAGTCTGCTTTAACGGCGGTCTTAATTGCAGCGTTTTGGACGGCTGGTGGTGCGAAGGCTACCAAGCAGGGCCAGATGGTAAAGGAATTAACGGTTGGGCAATTGGTGAAGATGCTCATACTAGCGATCAAGAATTGCAAGATGGGATTGATTCGCGATCGCTTTATCAGCTGTTAGAAGAAGAAATCGTTCCTTTATACTATGACCAAGATGCCCAAGGTATACCCCATCGCTGGGTGCAGATGATGAAAACATCCATTAAAACGAATGCGCCGTTATTCAACACCGACAGAATGATTGCCGACTACGTTTCACAGGTGTATGTCCCAGAGATTTCTAAAAGTGTGGAACCGATTTTAGCTAAAGTACTGCTGTAAAGGGAATTGGGAATTGGGAATTGGGAATTGGGCATGGGGCATTGGGCATGTTAAAGAAATTTTTTCCCAGTCCCTAATCCCCAATCCCTAATCCCCAATCCCCATTCCCCTTCCCGAAAGCGATAAGATCAAAAATAAATTCATGCTGTGTTTATGGCAACCCAACTCAGCCAAGCCAAATCACCAACAGAACTGGTAATCTCTTGGGAAGCCTTACCCAAAGATTTTCAACTAGAGGATGAACCAGTGGAGAATACCGGTCAGCCACTTTTGGCTGGTGCTTTGCGTGAAAGCTTAGAAATCAGTGGATTCATCCAACCGCAGATGTTGATAGCTTCCAACTTTGGTCTTTGTGCGACAGTCAACGGGCAATTTATTGCCAAAGCACCTGATTGGGTTTATGTACCGTCGGTTAATGAAGTTGTGGGTAATCGCAAAAGTTATACACCCAATTTAGAAGGAGATATCCCTGCGATCGCTATCGAATTTCTATCTGATACTGAGGGTGGAGAATATTCAGTCAAGCGAACCTATCCACCAGGAAAATGGTTTTTCTACGAGCAAATTTTACAGATTCCCATCTACATAATTTTTGAACCAGATGGCGGTTTACTAGAATATTATCAACTAGAAAATAAACGCTATGAGTTAGAGCAACCCGACGAAAATGGGCGTCATTGGATTGATGTAATGGGCTTATTTTTGGGAACTTGGCAAGGAACAAAAGAAGCGCGAACTGGTTATTGGTTGCGCTGGTGGGATCGAGATGGTAATTTGTTACCGTGGGCTGTAGAACAGATTGAACAAGAACGCCAACATGCCGAACAAGAACGCCAACGCGCTGAACAAGAACGCCAGCAAAAAGAACGGCTAATTGCTTATTTGCAATCTCAGGGTATTGACCCTAATAACTTACCCCCGTTTTCGTAGAGGCAATTCATGAATTGCCTCTACGATAATCATCCGATTGTGCAAAAAAACTAGTTTGCTATGGCAATCCTGAATCATTCATCAGAAACAAGATCCCCGACTTCTTTGAGAAGTCGAGGATCTGCGGGTTGCAATTTTCACAAATTAAATAGGATTGTTACAGAAATCCTAAATCATTTCTGACTAGATATTCATCACTCTGGGAACATCTTTTTGAGTTTCAAGATAACAGTAGAGTTAGTTATTTTCCACTCTTCCCATGCATTTTGAATAGCTTTTTTTTGTTCTTGGGTTAACTGCCAAGAAAGCGGGGGATTAATTTTACCACGAGGGAATTTAATCGGAATATGCGTAATTTCTACTCCTTTCTGACAAGATTTATCTTTCAAAAATTGCTGCAATTTTTCCTGTTCATCATCCTTGTATCCACATTTGTACTTGTCTGTCAAGAGTTTTATATTTAATGCGTTACCTTCATTTTGCGTAGAACTACGAACATTTAATAAAGCAAGCAATGAACCAATAACTTCCATCTGCCATCCGGGAGCGCCTTTTTCTTCTTGGAGATTTTCATCATCAGGAAAAGCATTTATTTGGATTAAAATAACCTTTTTTATTTGGTTACATCGCTCAGATTCTAATAAATTATCAAGTAAGTCTATGCTAGTACCAATACCAAAATTGTCGAAGTAACCACCATCACCTATATGATAATTCCATGTAGTTTCTTGACTAGGACGACACACAGGAGACACATAAGGGAAAGTAGCGGATAATCTTGCGGCTGTCGTCACATCAATATCATATTCTGGATAAAGGGTATTAAAATCTATAGATTTGCAATCCTCGTGTTTACTAAAAGTCATTGGACTAACTAAAAAACGCCGTCCATCTTCAACTAAAGTTGCATTAAAAATAGGAATAGGAATAATTCCTTGGTCTATTTTATCGCTCCAACTAGCTAAAGTTGCATTGGGATTTTTCATTTCCCCTTTCCAATCTATTTCGATAGCTGTACCACGGTCTTGCTCAGTTGCAGTATTATCCTCTTGCGCTTTTGGTACGACAAAAGGGAAACCAATAAAACGCAGTAAATCTGGATAAGCTAATCCCCAAGCTGTAGCATCTAAACTATCTTCTGTAGCGCTTTTAAAAATCTGTTTTAATTGATTTTCTTCTGGATAACCTTGCTCTCCAAATCTATCCAAATAAAACATTGTTCCAACAGAACCACCAGAAACCGAGCTTATCCAACCAATGGCTTTGGTAAATTCAGATCCAAGTTCTTCTTGTAAACCAGTCAAAACTTTAGTTGTCCATCCAGATGCTTGAATACCTCCACCACTTGCACAAACTACAACTAAAGTTTTATCTTCACTTTGTTGATTATTCAGCCGTTGAGAGATAATATTAATCCACTTTTCTTCTGTAGGTTTTAACCAATTATTCTTTAAGTATATTTTGTAAAAATGATCTACCTTAAAAATAGTATAAGAAGCAGATGAAATTGCTAAAAATAATAGTAATGTGGGAACGCGAGATACGTCGTTAAAGAAAGAAATTCCTCCTATCCACACTACCATTATTGAAAGAATAAGAGTAATATAGAAAAGAGCAGGAACTTCAAATCTATTCCTGATTGGGCGAGGTTTAAAAATTAAATAACCCAACCCATAAACAATTAAGAGAAAGAGAGAAAATACTGCTATTTCAGCAATTCCATAAGACAAATCACTACTTTCATCAATATAACCTCTTTGTATTCTTGCTGGTAAAAAAGAAATTATTTTCAATAATACCTGTTCTAAAATTTGATTGGATTTAAAAAATATCTTGGCAAAGTGAGTTGTTATTATCAGGAAAGCTCCTGCAACAACACCAAATATAATTCCCCAGCCTTCCCAGCTATGATCTCCTTCTTTTATTTCTTTCTTGGAAAGCTGAGTTGCCTTTATGGCAATCGGAAGACTTAAGATAATAGCGATTAAATATTGGAGAAATTCTGGAATTCCTTGGTGCTGAGGTACATCAAAACGAAGATGAGAATTATACAAAATGATATCGAAAACTTCTATCGTAGCTAGTCCTGCTAAAACTGCGCCTCCAATCACTAAAACCAATTGATTATTAGCGCGAAGTATAAACAAGTTTTTCAGCATCGCGGATAAACCAGTATTCACTGAAATTGTTGGCAATAACAATAGCAATAAGCCAACAATTATAGGTACTCGGAGAAAGAAAATATATTGCAATACGTTGTAAAAGTTTTGTAGCATTAAACCCAGAAATGCCAGTCCCACCCACAATAAAATACCGTTAAAAACCTGTTGTTTTTTCTTCATGACAAATTTCTCTAAATATACAAAGAGTTAATTATTCATATTGGCTTATATCTTGTACCCAGCTTTAATTTCAACGAGAGTAAAAGGGAAAGTAATCAATCTACAAGATGTTTTACTTCACTCAATAACAGTTAATATTAGAGGAACACGATATAAGCCAATAAAGTTTGATACACAAGAACATATCAAAATTCCGCAAAAGATATTATAAAGTTATATTTAGTTAAGTTTTAAGTAGTAATACCAATTTGAAAAAAGAATGCGACAAATAGACCATTTGTAGAGACGCGATGAATCGCGTCTTTACCCAAGGATGTGTTGTAATCATTAATTGAATTGGTATTAGTAGGTTTTATCAGTCAACGAAATAATGCGGATTGTAGCGATCGTGCTTTCGGACTGATTGATAAATCTCGGTTAATCGCCTGGATTCTTTCATTAAATACAGCAGTTTGCAAGTAACTGAGGTACAACTGTAAAGAGTTTCTACTTCCTGCCTCAAAACCCGTAACTTTGTACTTCATGCAAAAGAAAACTGCTGTATATATTTTTCCAGGCGTTTACCTTATTTTAATCTTCAAGTATCTCTAGTAATTTCGCCTCGCTTAACTGCATAATTCCCAACGATATCGCCTTTTCTAATTTAGAACCTGCATCTTCTCCTAGCACCAAATAATCTGTTTTCTTACTCACTGAATCAGTTACTTTTCCCCCAGCTTTTTGAATCAAAGCCTTCGCTTCATCTCGTTTTAAGGTTGGTAGTGTACCTGTAATTACGAAAGTTTTACCTGCAAATTTTTGATTACCATCACCAACTGTTTTTGTTTCCTCTGTGGCAGTTAATTGTAATTCTTCTGCTTGCAAGCGTTCTATCAATCTTTGGTTGGCGTCAATCCGAAACCACTGGTACACAGATTGAGCAATTTCAGCACCAATACCGTAAATGCCTTCAATGTCTGATTGTTTGGCTGTAGCTAACTGGTCTACTGTGAAATACTTCTGAGTCAACAATTGAGCATTTACACTGCCAACGTGACGGATGCCTAAACCATACAATACCCTTGACCAAGGTTGATTTTTTGATTGAGCGATCGCATCAATCAATTTCTCTGCCGACTTTTTCCCCATCCTTTCTAATGCAGATAACTTCTCTGCTGTCAACTCATATAAATCGGCAACGGAATGCACCAATCCTTTATCAACGAGTTGATACACCAACTTTTCCCCCACGCCTTTAATATCCAAGGCATCACGACTGACCCAATGTTCAATAGAACCTTTGAGAATCGCCGCACAGGAAGCATTAACGCACCGAGTCACCGCCTCACCTGATTCTCGCACCACCAATTGACCGCAGACTGGGCAATGGGTAGGCATAACAAAGGGTTCGGTATCAGCGGGACGCAATTCTTTGATTACCCTCACCACTTCTGGAATGATTTCCCCAGCTTTGCGGACAATAACAGTATCGCCAATGCGGATGTCTAATTGAGTAATGCGATCGCTATTATGTAATGTCGCGCGGGAAACTGTTGTTCCCGCCAGTTGCACAGGACGCATCTCGGCTAACGGTGTTAACGCCCCCGTTCTCCCAACATTCACAGCAATATTTTCTACACGGGTGGGTGCTTCTTCGGCTGGGTACTTCAAAGCGATCGCCCAGCGGGGAAATTTCTGCGTAAATCCTAGCTGTTCTTGAAGTTTAAAAGAATTCAGCTTCACTACTACCCCATCAGTCATGTAGGGTAAATTCAGCCGTTCCGTATCCCAGTATTCATAATATTTTGCCACTTCTGCGATTGAGGCACACAGTTTGTGGTTAGGGTTGACTCGAAAACCCATTTTTTCCAACAACTCCAACGCTTCCCATTGGGTATTAGAAATACTGGTGTCATCTCTACCAGGAATGTGCAGAGTGTAGCTAAAGAAATCTAACCGCCGTTTAGCGACAATGCGTGAGTCTAATTGCCTGAGTGTACCAGCTGCGGCATTGCGGGGATTGGCAAATAATTGCTCACCTGCTTTTTGTCTTTCCTCGTTAATTTGTTTAAAAACTTCCAACGGTAAAAACGCCTCGCCTCGCACTTCCACCCTTTCTAGAATTTCTAACCCTTCAAAATTCAAACGCAAGGGAATTGAGCGAATTGTCCGCACATTTTGGGTGATATCTTCACCCGTCACCCCATCACCCCTAGTTGTCCCCCTAACTAGAACGCCATTTTGGTAGGTAAGAGCCAAAGCAGAACCATCAATTTTCAGTTCAGTGACATATTCCACTGATTCTATTTTTGGTAATTGTCGCCGCCAACGCTGATCCCACCCTTTCAACTCATCGATATTGAATGCATTCTCCAGACTGTACAAAGGGATATTATGCCGCGCCGAGGTAAACTGCGTTGCTGGTCTTTCACCCACGCGCTGAGTCGGACTATCGGGTGCTGTCAACTCTGGATATTGAATTTCCAGTTGTTGTAATTCTCGATATAGTTGGTCATAGACTGCATCTTCCATGATTGGAGTATCTAAGACGTAATAAGCATAGCTAGCTTGTTGCAATAACTGGCGCAATTCTTCTGTGCGCTTTACTTCAGGCTTAATCTGTGTCATTGAATTATTACAAAATATCAACGAATAAAATTTAAAGATGATCGAACCTGCTGTGTTTGGATAGGCTCGACGACCGTCGTCGGGCAAAGGTACTTTATATAAAAATCGGGTTTGGCTAATAGTTTGCCATTAGCAGAGGTACTTTGGGCAAACACTAGTACAGCTTGGCGGAAGTTCGCCTACCTTTAAGCAGTTGCCTGAGCAACTTGTCTAGTTAATTGAGATGTTAGCTAGATTTTCGCCAAGCTGTACTTAGAGACTTTTCCAGGTTACTTAATTTAATCCCAATCGTTCCATCCATCGGTAGACTTAACATTTTACGTGCAGCGCTTCGTGACAATAAATCATTGTTCGCTGTGAGACTTGTACCGCCGACAGTATTTTCACTTAGGTTTTTTAGACATCAAATAGGATTCTTATAGCCATTTTCAATCGGGTGAGGTACTGCTATGCAAATAGACCTAATCCCCTAACCCCCAACTCGTCGCGGGAAGGGGGAACAATTCAAAGCCTCTCTCCTTTTAGGAGCTACGGTGTACACACAAATCATCTGATCCCCCTAAATCCCCCTTAAAAAGGGGGACTTTGATTCTAATTCCCCCCTTTTTAAGGGGGGTTAGGGGGGATCAAAACGCTGTTGGGCAACTTTTTTCGACTTGTGTGTACACCGTAGCCTTTTAGGAGAGAGGAATGGAAGTGAGGTCAAAATTGTACTTCACGCTTGTCGAGAACCACTATATATCTTAAATAATTTATATACTACTTTTTGAGGATAGCTTGAATTCCACTAAAACCATATCTGCGGCAACAGTTCCATTAACGCGATCGCGCATTAATTGACGAGAGAAGATTTTCCAAAATAGACTAGGATCTTTTAGTATTGCTTGGAGTAGTCTCAACTTCGATACTGTTTGATTTTTACCAAATTTAGATAAACTAAAATTATTTGCTGCTCGTGCGATCGCAGAATTTGCAGGTGGCATATAAAATTCTATCTCACAGCCTAGTTGACGTGCTAATTCTTCGTAAGATTTTTTACTAAAACGTAGTATATGATGTGGTGGATGATTTAATATATCAAACCAATCTGATTCAACTGACATTGGTGAATAAGGAGTACTAATCAAGATACTACCCATCGGTTTCAGAACAGAAAGCATTGATGCAATAAATTCTTTTGGTTGGCTAATATGTTCTAAGCAATGAAAAGACAAGACATAGTTAAACTTTTCACTAGAAAATTTATTGTAAAAACTCTCAATTGTTTCACAATAAACTTCAAATCCTCTTTTCTGACATTGGTCAACAGATTCTGGAGTTGTATCCAAGCCAACTATACGAGTATTTGAAAGTTTTTTAGCAGCAATTTCCAGAAAATTACCTCCTCCGCAGCCCACATCTAAGACAGAAATCGAATTTTGTCTTTCTCGCTTTTTTATTTGCTCAATTACAGCAAACCATTCCCATCTAGATTCTGGATAATAACCAACTCTTGTAGTAACCCATTGATAAAATGACTGGCTGCCTGCTTCTAAAGGGAAAGCATATTCAAGCGAGCAATTTTTACATTGCTGGATTTCATAGTCTATGATTTCAATTTTTTCTGGAGGCTTTTCGGCAAAATATTCTTCTAATTCGCTGACAATATTTTTTTGAGATAATGAACGAATATGGATGCCATCATGGTTGCAAACAGGACATTTATTTGAAAAATTTTCAGACATAATAAACGTTGAGTGATCTATTTATTGATGTGTTTACTTAGAGTTTACTATGCTTTTTATGCTCTACTAGGTTTATGTTTTCCGTTATGTGTTAATATCTTTCTCTTTAATATGCCAGTTTTTTGAGGCGTGGAAAGTATGAATAAAATTTTGCAAAATACACCTCCAATTATTATTGCACACCGAGGTGCTAGCGGCTATCGTCCAGAACATACTTTAGCTGCTTATGAATTAGCGATCGCACTAGGCGCTGATTATATTGAACCTGATTTAGTTTCCACCAAAGACGGTGTTTTAATTGCTCGTCACGAAAATGAGATTTCTGAAACCACTGATGTTGCTAGCCATGCAGAATTTGCTTACCGTCAAACCACCAAAATAATTGATGGCGAATCGAAAACTGGCTGGTTTACTGAAGACTTTACCTTGACAGAAATAAAAACACTACGAGCCAAGGAGCGAATTCCACAACTGCGATCGCAAAATACCACCTATGATGGACTCTTAGAAATTCCCACGCTGCAAGAAATCATCGATTTAGTCAAGGTTAAAAGTGCCGAAATTAATCGTGCGATCGGTATTTACCCAGAAACTAAGCACCCGACTTACTTTCAATCTATTGGGTTAGCCCTAGAAGCACCTCTACTTGCAACTTTGACAGCCAACGGTTATCAGGGCGCTAATGCACCTGTTTTCATTCAGTCTTTTGAAGTGAGTAATTTACAAGATTTATCTACAAAGACTGATTTACCTCTGGTGCAATTACTAAATGACAGTGGTAAACCTTATGATTTTGTCGTTAGTGGCTGCGTAGGCGAAGCCCGCCGTAGGCATCGCACCTATGCAGATTTAGCAACTGCATCAGGTTTAGAAGAAATTGCTAAATATGCACAAGCAGTTGGCGTTCATAAAAATTTGCTGGTTCCGAGAGACAGCAATGGTAAATTGCGTAGACGCAAAGCGGCTTGTCGCCAGACATCGCCTACATCTTTAGTCACAGATGCTCATGCGGCTGGTTTGCTGGTTCATGTCTGGACTTTCCGCAATGAAGACTGCTTTTTGCCCCTAGATTTTCAAGGAAATCCCCAAGGGGAATATGAGTTATTTTTCAGCTTAGGCATTGATGGCGTATTTAGTGACTATCCAGATACGGCCTTTGCTGTCACTGAAAACCCTCGGTTTAAACTTGGTTCCCCATGAAATTCGAGAGCATAAAATCAATTCGCAATTCGCAATTCGCAATGGGCTAACGCCCCGCTCCGCTAACGCAATTAAACTCAGACAGACACTCCGGGGTGGGGTTTTGACCTATCTTGAGATACAAGGATTTTTTCGCCCACAAGGGGCAAGGTTTTGAACCTTTACTTTTTTGATAAAATCAAAATTGCAGTAATACACAATAAGATTCCCGAATGATTAAATAAGTCGGTAATCTGAGATTTAGCATTTTCACAAACTAGTCATCACCTGAGCTAATTGATTAGATAAATCAATTACAGACTCCTGGCATTTTTTAAATAAAACGCCAGCTAGAAAATAATAATCGCCAGAATAAAATGCCATCTTATTTTTTCGGAGTTTTTCGATGTGCTTCTTTACCTTGGGATCAGAGCTATAGTAGCCGAACTGCAAAGGTAAAACCATGAAGTTTTGAACAGAATAACCATTTTCTTTCGCGAGGTTTAGCGTACTTGTTGGATTAGAAAAACTAGATATTAAAACCAACACATTTTCATAACCTAACGATAAAAGCTTGTTGGTAACTGTAGCTCCATCTACGCCCCCAAATAAAAGTGGCATATAAATATCGCTATCTGGTGCGGGTAAATATGGTGGATTGGCTAC
Organism: Nostoc sp. CALU 1950; assembly: GCF_051172895.1. NCBI lineage: Bacteria > Bacillati > Cyanobacteriota > Cyanophyceae > Nostocales > Nostocaceae > Nostoc > Nostoc sp. CALU 1950. Next base: position 18,098 of record NZ_JBDNJQ010000133.1, read on the forward strand.
AAGGTAATCGGCATCGGGTTGAGAAGAATTAAACAAAGATGAATTATGGATAATGTATTTATTAGTGAGATCGTATTCATCGATGGTTGAATTTGCGACTTTCCATGCAGAAGTATTTAACTCAAATCCCTGAATGATTCCATCAAACTTATTTCTCAATAAAGAATTAATTACAGGGCTGCCATCTCCTGAACCAAACTCAACAATAGATTCGTAATTTTTACAATTTCTGAGAACAAAGTTTTCTAAGCAGTTTGAGTAGAAATTAGATTCTTCAGGACAAAAAAAGATATCTTTCATTTGACTACAATTCAGAGCTAAGGTATAATCAATCTAGTAGGAGGTTATTTATTACCTTGTAATTAAGGCAATAAAAAACTGTTCCTTTAGAAAATGGCTGCTAAAGAAATTTATTTGCAGGTGAATTAGCAATAAAATGACTTATGAATGTCAAATTAAAATGCTAAGAATAACCTGCGATTTTGAAATTTTAATTTTTGGGATTTCTCACAAGAGAAAAGTGGCTTATTCTGCTTGGTGTATTGATCGCACAACAGCAGCACCCGCGCGATCGCTTAGAAGTTTCTGTTGGTCGTACCCAAGCACCAGTTCCCACGCATCATTGGGATATCGTTCTGCTAATGGCAAAGCCACATCATCTAACATCCAACGGCCGTGGCGTTCATCTTCCCTAATGTGTAGTTCCCAATAACCCACCGCTACTTCTGAAAGTCCCAGTCGTTGCGCCGCCACCAGATAATTCTTGTAAACCGCAGGGCCAGCCACTTCAAAATAGGTCAACCCGCCGCTATAACGCAGAAAATCGCGTTTGCGCTCAGTCACCAGGAAGTTATGATTGGTAGAAGCCAACACTTCCCAAGGTACTAAATCGAAATATGCCTCTGGTTCAGTGTTCATCCCAAATTCAGCCAGCATTTGAGCAAAAAATGTCGAGTGCTTGCGAGATAAACGACCATTGCCGTATTCTTCTATGAGTACCCGCATCAGCGTACACTGCACTTCATTAGCAGTACCACCCAAAATCCGGGAAAGATGACTCGCTTCAACCAAGCCATCAAAGGAGCCGATCGCTAGCAAGTGACGATAACCAGCTTCAGTCATTTCTTCACGAATGTAGCGGCTACTCTCCGACATAGGCGGATCTAAATCGGCAGATGTGCGCTCAATTAAAGCTTGCTTTACATCCAATTTTTGTAGTGCAGCCACATCAATTTGTGCGAGTTCCCAATTTTGCCAAGCTGCTTCAATTTGGTCACGACATGAGTACAAATACAGCGATCGCTCGTTGGTATAATTGTGCAAATCATCGTACCAAAACAGCTTTAGGCGATTAATTCGATAAAGTATACGTTGCAGAAAACGGTGAGCCTGTTCATCAGAGCGATCGTTTCCATACGCAGCACGAATTGCGGTTGAGAGCGCCTGTTCAAACTCAGTGGCTCTTGAAGGCTTGACATCCAGTTTATGATCCAAATCCTCCATTGCCAGCAGTTCTATAAATTGCTCCTCAGCACGGTCATACTTGGTAATTGTTCTTTCTTCAGTTTGCGTGCTATTTTTCGCAGCCCCAGCTTTCGGAAATATAACTAAATTGCTTTGCATGGAATCTTCGGTAGCTTTGGAAAAGTGATAAATTACTTTCACCTCTAATATCTAGGTTTCCACACCAGTAGCTTTCTGTACCTCTTTCCTTGGTTATAAAGAAAAATTAAGTTTAGAAAGAGAAGGATTAGTCCCCAATCCCCAATCCCCAATCCCCAATCCCCAATCCCCAATCCCTACGGCGCTTCCGTCCGTTGCTCAATCGCCTTACTTGGCGGAATCTCTTCAAGAGGAATCAGCGCTTCGATCACCGACTTGACAATTGGCGCAGCGACAGTAGAACCATAAGCACTTTCTCCTTTTGGCTCATCCACCAGTGCGAACACTACATAGCGAGGAGATTCCACCGGTAAAATAGCCACAAAGCTGGTCATTCTAGCACCCTTGATGTAGCCGCCAGAGGGACTAGCTTTTTGGGCTGTACCAGTTTTACCAGCAATCCGATATCCGGGAATTTGTGAAGCCTTCCCGCTGCCGTCAGTAACAACAGTTTCCATCATTTCCACAACCTTTTGGGCTGTTGCGGCTGAGAAAATTTGGCGTGGTATAGTGCGATTGGGTGAATCATGCATCTGCCCTTTGGTATCAATCAACCCTTGGACTACATGGGGTGTTACCAACTTACCGCCATTGGCTAAAGCACCGTGCATTTGCACTAGCTGTAACGGTGTCATAGAAAAACCTTGCCCAAAAGAAGTAGTAGCTGGTTCAATTGGCGAAGCGATAAATTCTTCTTGACTTTTGAGCCGACCACTAGCTTCAAAAGGTAAATCTGTATCAACTTTTTGTCCTAGCCCCAAGCGTTCTAGCCAGTTGTAATAGATTGAAGGCTTTAAGCGTTGGATAATTTTCACCATACCAATGTTGCTAGAATTTTGGAGGATTTGGGCAATGTTGATTTGCCCATAACCATTGTTCATAGCATTTTTAATCGTGTAATTAGCTACTCGAATAGAACCGGAGTCATTAAACACATCATCGGCTTTGATCACACCATTTTCCAGAGCGATCGCCACATTCAAAGGCTTAAAAGTCGATCCCGGTTCATAAAGATCAGCTACCGTCCAGTTTTTAAATAGCGAGATATTAGCTTTACCATATTCATTAGGGTTATAAGTAGGTTGAGAAACGAGGGCGAGTAAGGAACCATCCAACGCATCCATGACAATTACCGCCCCACGTTTGGCATTAAACTTATCCATTTGTTGTTTGAGCGCAACGCGGGCAATTCGTTGCAGACGACTATCAATAGTGAGTTGCAATCGCAAATCATCAAAATGCAAAAAACCTTCAGGGGCATGATCAGGCATCAGTGAGCCATCACCCGACCGACTGAGCCGCACTGTTTGCACAGGACGTTCTAGCAACTTCTCTTGAGAGTATTCCACACCTGCTTGACCACGACGGTCAATATTCACATAGCCCACCACATCAGCAACCAAATCGTCTGGCGGGTAAAATCGGGAGTATTTTTGAGTCCATTCCAGGCCATTTAAGCGCAAAGAGATGACGCGATCGATCATTTCTTCTGGTATGGCTGGGGCGAGTATAATTCCGCTTTTTTTGCTTTGAAACGTTTTTACCAATTCAGCAGTATCTTTTGCCAATATTGGGGCAAGTCGCTCTGCTATATCCTCATTAGACTTATCAAACAGCTTGGGATGAGCGTACAAAGTATACACAGGGCGGTCAATCGCCAACAGATTACTATTGCGATCTACCACCGGGCGACGAGGCATAAAAGGTCGCAAATTCAACATTTGCTGGCTGCGTGCCTGCTCAGTTAACTTTGGCCCCTTGACAATTTGTAGATTATACAATTTGACACCCAACCCCAACCCGGCTGCCATTAATACGCCCCAGACTATGAACATTCGAGACTTGGTGCTGGATGTTTGGTCTTGGATATTAGAGGCTAATCTTCCCAAAAGCCCTTGTCTATAACCCTTTTGTCGCCTTGTAAAAGCTGAATTCCGAAACTTTCTAAATTTTGTTCTGCTTGGTGACTTCTGCATTGGGTTTGTCCTTTGTCATTTGTCTTTTGTCATTTGCCACAAATCTGAGTCCTAATCACTAATGACAAATGAATAATGACTCTTAACCTTTTACCAATTCTCCAAAATAAAACTACAGATACAAGAGGTGGAAACTCAAATTGCAGCGTTTTTCATCTCTTTGAAGCACAATCTTCGCGATTACGAATTACGATTAGTATCCCAGTGGCGAGAGTGTTTGCTGTTGCGTTTCAGAACTTGGCGTTGTATTAGACGATTTTGGCTTAGGACTTAGAGATGCTGGAGGCAAGAAAATCATCCCTTGAGGAGTTGGTGAAACCAGTCCTGCTGTTGGTTGTTCTGCTTCATCAGCCATTTTATTTGTCAGCGTCGCATTAGTTGTCGTTAGCAGTCGCTCATGACGTTGGAGCTTTTGTAGTCTTCGATATGACTGACTCCAAAGCTCTTGGGAATATACTGTGCAGCCATAAACAGCAAGTGTCGATGCTACTAACAAGAACGCCAAAACTGACGAATAACGATGAAAGGTGTACAAGCGCAGCAACCACCCAGGTGTCGCTCCAGAATTAGGTGTTGTGGGGAAGCGAAGAAAACCTACCCCCGAACTCTTCTGCTTGGTACTCGACTGCTCATAAAGATTTGGCACTTTTTGTCTACCCAACTCTTTCACCGATTTGGGCATAACTGCCTCATTTGTGGGAGAAACCGCTAACTTTTTTGAGGAACGCCGTTGTCTTTGAGAGGATACTGGTGCGGCTTGGGTAGCTGATGTAGAAGCGCTCCGTGTTGCTGAGTCAGTAGGCGCAGAGCGTCGCCTCCCTAAAGAAAGGATAGAATTTTGCCAGAACCGATTACCTCTTGTAGAAACAGCAGATTTACGAGCAACTACCATAAATTTTTTAGATGGGAAATACTGTACTTTAGATTGATTGTCTAAATTGTCTTTTTTTGCTGAGGTTACAATCACCTTCGGTGCAACAAGCACACATAACAGACTACACTCTTTTAACTGTTCTGATAGGTAGCTGCACCAATGTTTCCAATCAGCGATTATAAACTGGACAGCCTACCTCTTAGGTATCGCACCTAAAGTATGGCAACGTCGGGTAGCAAGGTGCAATACTCCATGAAAAAAAAACTAAAATTTTTTGCTATGATAGCCCAGTTAACTATTAAAACTGGTAATTTTAGTTTTGCTCCTGAGTTAAGAGAAACTAATCAGATGGCTGTAGGATATACAATCCCAAACAGAATACCCCAAAGGATTGTTTTTTTTAATATGTAATCTTGTAACATTAAAAAAAAAGCAATAAATACGGTATCGTATTCAACAGGCGAAAAATTGTTCTAGCCACAATTGGTGAAAGAGGAGTTATGAAAACAAAAATCTTTGGTTTTGCTTTAATGTTAAGTCTGGCTGCGATTCTCGGAGCCTGTGAAGGTGGTGGCGGGCCTAGTCCTAGTACTCCCGCTCCTACAGGTGAACCAACTGATGCACCTCCCGCAGCTACTCCCCCAGCTACACCCGCAGCTACTCCTAAATAAGGCATCTTAAACTTTAGCGAAAGTGTTCCTCACTACATAGCTTGAATTAATTAGGCTCACACAAAAACCTTCATTTTTTTGTTGGTGTATCAGAGCCTAAAGTTTGTTCAAAAATTAGCTAAGTAGGGCAGGAAGTCAAGGACACTGGTAAAGAGGGTTACATCCTCAACCAAGTGTCCGCCGTAAGTTATTCCCAGATCAAACCTTCTTCCCAGCCCAAGGAAGTTGAGTTATGTGAATGTAAGGCATTTTGTAGGCAAAATACTTCCCTCACTGGGTATTTAGAATTGCTTAGACTACTGAGCTTTGAGATGGCAAAACAATTGCCTGCGATCGCAGGCAATTGCTCTTGAGCATTCCCCATAGTCTATTTCTTATCAGGAAAGACCTGGTAATATCACTTGATATTGCCAGATTTTTATTATTGGGAAAATTTGTAACTCTGGCAATTGGGCATAGGGTATGGGGCAAAACAGTTCCGAGTTCTGAGGAAAGAAGTGAGATTCCCAACTCAGCACTGGCTCAACGCCCCGCTATCCATCCATGTGCAGCACTTATAACTGGGCACTCTTGAGGGTTATGGGGCATAGTAAAAACAGATTTTCATCCTGCGTTGCGAACGTAGTTTAGGAGATGGGGAGAGTTAAAGCGAGAAAGGCAATAAAATTATTGAGCTTAATTGTAATTAGTGCAACATTATTTGTGCTAAACAGCTATTGGGGATCAACGGTAATAGCATTACCGCCGCCACAGGATACACCAGAAGAAATATTAAGGACAAAGATTATCATAGAAGCGCGATCGCCTATTGATGGAAAATTCCTAACAGCTGCCGAATATATCCAATTACAAGCCCAGCTGCAAGAAGTTCCGCCACCGAAACTAGACCCCAACATTCGGGATCAGATTTTCTTGCTTCGCTTACGTAAAACATTATTTCAGTTTTTCCCCTTTTTAAATTTTTGATAAATTACTCCAGTTTCAAAAATCAAGAGCTTTCCCCCATTCCCCATTCCCCATTCCCCATTCCCCATTCCCCATTCCCCATTCCCC